>JAPLSD010000671.1 GCA_026398835.1 Pseudomonas sp. | reverse complement strand
GTCGAACAAGAAGGCCAGATACAGCGTCAATAGCCCGGCCGCGATGGTTCTCAAGGCGAACAACAGCACCCCTCGCCCGGGGTTGAGTATCGCCTTGAAGTACTGAAGTAGCGGTTGCATGGGAACACTCATCGAGTCATCTCCAGCAAGCGTAGTCACTGCTTCGGCGCCTCGACAGGTTTCAGTGTCGACACAAGCGTAGGCAAACTTGTCGATGGGTCAGGCGCCTACGATAGATACCCTCGATCACCCTGTCAGCCATAGCGATTGGACAGTCCCCCCCTGCGCTCTTAATCTGAACCCGCTGCGAAAGCGCCTCTACCATAAAGACTCGACGATGATTGTCCGCCCCAAGCCGAACGTGATCGGCATCCTGTTTTCCCTCAAAGGCTCGATTGCCCGGCGCATCGCCTTGCGCAGCCTGCTGGTCACCTTGTTGGCCTCGGTGATTGTGCTGGTGGAAACCTGGCATCCCGCCTGGTTCTCCAAGGTCAATGCCACGCCGTTCACCTTGCTTGGGCTGTCGCTGTCGATTTTCATGAGCTTTCGCAACAACGCCTGCTATGACCGTTGGTGGGAAGGTCGCAAGCAGCTGGGTCAGCTGATCATCGAGGTGCGCTCGCTGACTCGCGAAACCCAAGTGCTCAAAGACGTTGAAGAGCGCGAACGTCTGTTGCGCGAGCTCTGTGGTTTCGCTCATGGCCTGATTGCACGATTACGATTCGAAGATGAGGCGGCGGCGATCAAGCCGTGGGTGCGCGACGTCGTTGAGGCCAATCATCCGAACATCACTGATAGCCTCCTGCAACGGATAGGCGCGCGCTGCTCGCAACTTGCTGAACACGGTCAGATCAGTGAATGGCGCTATACCCAACTGGAAACCCGGCTGGTCAGCTTGAGCCAGGTTCAGGCCAGCTGCGAGCGCATCAAAAGCACGCCGTTGCCCTTCCCTTACACCTTACTGCTGCACCGCACGATTTATCTGTTCTGCATCCTGCTGCCCTTCGCTTTGGCGCAACCGCTGGGGTGGTTGGCACCGATCTTCACCGCAATTGTCAGCTACACCTTTTTCGGCCTCGACGAAATCAGCGACGACCTCGAGGATCCGTTCGGCTTTGATGAGAACGATCTGCCGTGTAATGCGATTGTGCGCACCATTGAGCGCGAAGTGCTGGCGGCCCTGGGGCAAACCGACTTGCCGCCGATGCTGGAACCGATCGAGTACGTATTGACCTGACTCAGGGTTTGACTCGCGGCCCCTCCTGACCGAAGCTGACGCCTCTGCAAAAGCCTGTCAGCCCCGGATTCCTGCATGTCCAAGCCCCGCCGCCATCTGCTCATCAGTCTGCTTATCGTGTTTGCCTTCGGCATCGCCTGGATTTCTCTGCGCAGCACTGCGCCCGTGGTTCCGCCTGCGGTGCAGCACGGTTACAGCAAAGCACTGGAACAGGCACGAAACGGCCTGCCGGGAGCTGCACGGGTGCTCTATCAGCAATTGGCCCGCCCGGATCTCTCGGACGATCAGCGAGTCAAACTGCATGCCGAATTGCCCAACTACCCTAGCCCACACGCGTTGAAACTGGCCGGCGCCGATCTGCAAAGCCCCTCGGTGGTGGTTCGTCAGGCGGCGATTCAAAGCATTCTCGGACTGGTGCCCAGCGGGCAAAGAAGCCTGTTGCTCGGCCCGTTGCTCGACGACAGTGAGCAACGCGTACGATTCGCCACGGCGACAGCACTGCTGGGACTTTCGCCGGACGATCTGGGATTGTATTTCGGCCCTCTGGAGCAGGTGCTCGATGAATATGAGTCAGTCCTCAAAGCCCAGCCTGAAAACGTCGAGGCGCAGTACCAACTGGCCCGCCTGCACCTGCACAATGCCCAATTGAAAGAGACGCAACAGGCACTTGAACAGGTGTTGCGCCTGGAACCTGGCAATCTGCGCGCCGTGGTGATGCAAGTCGACGTGTTGGACAAACAAGGTCAGAGTGACGCAGCCCGGCAGTTGCTCGCCAAACAGCTGCAGGACCAATCCGGCTCGGCTTACCTGCAACATGCCTTGGGCATCTGGCTGTTGCACCACGGGCAAAGCGAGTTCGCGTTGCTGGGCCTGTCCAAAGCCGTAGAGCTTGAGCCGGACAACACCGATTACCGCTACGACCTGGCCACCACACTGCACAGTCAAGAAGAACTCCAGGCCGCACAAAAGCAGCTCGAAGAGATCGTTCAACGCCAGCCGGCCAATCGCAAGGCGCGGGTGCTGCTGATCAACTACTGGAAAGAAACCGGACAACTGCAAAACGTGCAAATCCTGCTCGCACAGCTGGAGCAACAGAACCCGGATGATCCGGCGTTGCAGCAGGGGTTGTAGGTTGTTGGTCTTGATCAATGAATCAATTGTGGGGGAAATACCACCAAACCTGGTGCGCCCTGATCGGCCACCCGCAAGCCGTGAAACAACTGCTTTCTCCAATTGGACCTTGTCGGTCAGCAGGGCACACCATCGTGCCCTGCCCTGGACTGCCATCCCGTGGTGCAGGAGGTGCTATAGGCTGCCTTCGACATCTTCCAGACTGAACGTCTCGGTGTGGTCGTTATAGGAAAAAATTTCTGCGTATCGCCCCCAACTGATCACGCTCTCCAGTGTTTCCTCCACAAAGTCATCACTGAGTGAATCTTCCAATTCCTGCTCGAAGCGCACACGTGGCGCCCAGTGCCCGCGCCGTTCCTGCAACACCTGCCGGATACGTGCGGCCAATGGCACCTGTTTGAGCAGATGCTCGGCAAAAATGACTTTACGTTCCTGGGTGCCGTACTCGGCGAATAACTTGCCAGCCTCTGTGAGCGTGATCTCGGCGCCCTTGAGTTCAGCAAACCCAAGATGCTCCAGCATCTCTGCCACCGGGAACAAATCGTCCACTTCCAGCAACAGCCGTTCTGAAACATTCGGCAAGCCGGCATGCCCGTGATAGGGCTCGGCCGCCAGCGCTTCGATCAGACCGGCCATCAGGTTGGTGGAGACATCTGGCAGTGGACTGCCCATCTGCAGTTCGGCCTTGCCGGTGCTGGCGTCAGCACTGCGTCGGTTGGTCATCAACGCATAAGTGTTATCAACCATTTTGCGAAAGGTCTTATCCAGCCGGTTGCGTGGGTGGGCGAACGGTACCTTGATTTCCGCCACAACCCGCCCGGGATTTGACGACAAGACCAGAACGCGGTCGCACATTAATACCGCTTCTTCGATATTGTGAGTCACGATCAAGATGGATTTGATCGGTAGCTGCTCCCCGCTCCACAAATCCAGCAAATCGGATCTCAGTGTTTCTGCTGTTAATACATCCAGGGCAGAGAAAGGCTCGTCCATCAATAATAAGGTCGGGTTGACCACCAGGGCTCGGGCGAAACCCACCCGTTGACGCATCCCGCCAGACAACTCACGTGGATAGGCGTTTTCGAATCCATCGAGGCCGATCAGGTCAATTGCGGCCAGCGCGCGCTTACGCGCTACTTTTGGCTCTACCTGCTGCGCTTGAAGACCGGCCTCTACGTTTTCGAGTACGGTCAGCCACGGAAACAGTGCAAAGGTCTGAAAGACCATGGCCACACCTTCGGCGGGACCCGTCAACAATGAGCCGTTGTATCGGACCTCGCCAGAGGAGGCCTGTATAAGGCCGGCGATGACGCGCAGCAGCGTCGATTTGCCCGATCCGGAGCGGCCCAGCAGGCCGACAATCTCGCCTTCGTGCAGGGTCAGATCAACCTCGCTAAGCACTTGTCGCTCATCCTTGCCCTTGCCAAAGCCCTTGCTCACCTTAGTGAGCGAGTAGATTTCGGAGGCTGCGCTGGTGTATTCGGTATGGCTATTCATGAGACCGACTCGGATTAATTCAGACGGAGTTTGTTTTCAGCAATGGCGTACATCGGCCGCCATACCAAACGATTGAAGGCCACGACAAACATCGACATGACCACCACGCCCAGGGTGATTTTCGGGAAGTCGCCGGCAGCTGTGGTTTGCGCGATATAGGCACCCAAGCCATGTGCCACCACCTTGTCTTGTCCCCATGAAACAAATTCAGAAACGATACTGGCATTCCAGGCCCCGCCGGAGGCGGTAATCGCCCCGGTCACGTAATACGGGAATATGCCGGGAAGCATTACCTTGCGCCACCACTGCCAGCCGCGGATGCGGAAATTGGTAGCAGCCTCCCTGAAGTCATTCGGAAACGCACTGGCGCCAGCGATCACGTTGAACAGAATGTACCACTGAGTACCCAGCACGATCAGCGGGCTCAGCCAGATATCCGGGTTCAACTGGTAGCGCAGGATCACGATGACAAACACTGGAAACAACAGGTTTGCCGGAAACGCCGCAAGGAACTGGGCCAAAGGCTGGATCTTTTCCGCGAGGTGCGGACGCAGACCAATCAGTACGCCAAGTGGTACCCAAATGAGCGACGCGACAGCAATCAGCAGAACCACCCGCAACAGTGTGATCAAACCCAGACCGAGCACATGCCAGATCTCTGCAAATGTCACTTCGCTGCTGACGTAGAGCGCTATGTGGTACAGCGCGTAGAGGGTGAGTGCCGCAATCAGCCCGCCCCAGACCCAGTCAATGATTCGTGAGGTTGCAGGACTCGTATTCATCGCTACGGCTTGGGCTCGTGGCCAGCTCAGGCGCATGTGGCCGATGCGGGTAATGGCGCGGGCAAAAGGTCGTAGCAGACGCTGAATGACCCGGGTCCGCTGGATCAGCTTCAGCACCCAGGACTCAGGCGCGCCGGCCTGGGAGGTGGTGTCTTCCATGCGGAACTTATCCGCCCATGCCACCAGCGGCCGGAACAGGAACTGGTCATAGATCAGGATCACCGCGATCATCGCCAGAATGACGTAGCCCACAGCATGCAGGTCGCGCTGCTCAATGGCGGTCGCCAGATAGGAGCCCACGCCTGGAAGCGTGATGGTCTTGTCACCCACAGTGATGGCTTCAGAGGCAACCACAAAGAACCAGCCCCCGGACATGCTCATCATCATGTTCCAGACCAACCCCGGTATGGCGAACGGAACGTCCAGCTTCCAGAATTTCTGCCAGCCGGAAAGCTGCAGGTTGCTGGACACCTCTTCCAGGTCACGGGGCAGCATGCGCAGTGACTGATAGAAGCTGAACGTCATGTTCCAGGCTTGGCTTGTGAATATGGCAAAAATGGCGGCGCATTCTGCGCCCAGTACACGCCCTGGAAACAACAACAGAAAAAACGTCACGGTAAACGAGATGTAGCCCAGAACGGGCACCGATTGCAGGATATCCAGAACCGGCACCAGCAATTTCTCTGCCCGCCGACTTTTGGCAGCCAACGTGCCGTAAACCAGGGTGAATATCAGGGACGCAACCATCGCCGCGAGCATGCGCAATGTAGTGCGTACCGCATATTCGGGCAGGTTGGCCGGATCCAGCGAAATAACCTGGCTCTGCAAGGTTGAAATCGGCGCCCATGTCTCACGCGCGCCGATCGAGAAAAACAGCAAAAAACCGATAACCAGCGGCAGGGCCACCAGGTCCCAGCGATTGGGCAGCAGCCGCTTTGCCGTTGCCGGGATGTAATGACGGAATACTTTATTCATGTTCAGCGATTCCAGCAGCGTTCTGAGTGCGGTTCGTGACTACAGGTCAACACGTTCTAGAGTACAAACGCACGAAACTGCGCAGTAGAAGCAGTCTATGCACAGCGCAGTCTAGTTGCGTGGTAACAAAACGACGGAGGGAGGCCACGCAAATGAACGCTACAGGGCAGATGCAGGGGCGCTGTCGGGTTACTCAGTGATACAGACTGCTGAATAATGCCGCGCACCAGGTTACATCCCGTTTCGCATCCCAATACGGGGCCCATCGAGAATGGGCAGGATCCACGGCTGGAGTCTCCTTTGGCGGGGTTGATATTGGTATTCGGGCTGGAAAAGCGAAATGGCGCCTTAGGTAACGTCATCAAGCCATTGGCTTGGGTGTTGCAGTCGCTACCGAGCCAGGCGCCAATGAATAACTTCTTCAGGGGGCAGATTATACGTATCAAAATATTGCAGTATTATAAATTTCACATAACTCTTTAACGTTAAAGGATCACGCGGCGGCTTCCTCGATCCCCGCATGCACATGATCACCAAGCCTTTGAGCTTTGACCTGCTGACCGCCAGGGTGCGGGAGATGATTCGAGTTTAAGGCCGGGAGTGCGCCCGATATCTCAAAGCAATTCGTTCGCTACGCCAGCATTTCCTGAATTTTCTCTTGCAAGGTATTCAGGTCGAAGGGTTTTTCCAGGATCGGTGCAGTCAATGTGATGGGACTGCCGGACTCGCGAATTTCAGCCGCATAGCCGCTGATAAAGATCACTTTCAGGTCCGGGCGCAACTTGACCGCAGGTTCGGCAATCATCACACCCGTGATGCCACCCGGCAGTCGATAGTCGGTAATCATCATGTCCAGATGCGGTTTACTTGCCAGAATCTCAAAGGCTTGCTCGCCGTTTTCAGCTTGCAACACCCGATAGCCCAGACCCGAGAGGTAGTCGGCGAGGAGCATCAGGATTACTGGTTCATCTTCGACGATCAATACGACGTCTTGTGCATCTTCACTCATGGGCAAGCCTATGTTCGGTCAATAGCTGCCAGATACGACCATTCGGTCAGGCAGAGGTTGCGTTGTGTGCGGCTGTTTTCTAAAGCGGCAAACAAACGCGAAATAAAGAGCCTTCGTTAATCTTGCTTTCAACAGCGATGGAGCCACCATGGGCGGCGACAATCTGCTCGGAAATGAACAGTCCGAGGCCCAACCCGGCCACTGCGGTTTTCGCCGACACCCGCTCGAACTGCTGAAAAATTCGCGCCTGGTTCTCTTCGCTGATACCAATACCATGGTCACGTACTTCGACCCGCGCCTGGCCGTCTTCGGTATACACGCGCACGTCGATCGAGCCCTTGGTGCCATAACGCAGGGCGTTGGTCAGTAGATTGGACACCACCTGCTCAATGCGGAACTCGTCCCAGTTGCCCTCTACCGGATGATCGGCAACAAAGCTCACCGAGGATTCGGCCGCATCGACCTGCGGGGCGAAGTTTTGCAGAAGGTTGCGCACCAATTGCGCCAAATCAAAGCGGCTGGGGCGGATCGACAACTTTCCGGTGCGAATGCGCGAGACATCGAGCATGTCTTCAATCAGCCGGATCAGGCTTTTGATCTGTCGCTCGTCGCGATCGACCATGGCGTGCATCTTGTCCAGCGTAAAGGCCGCTGCATTGTCTCGGGCCAGGTGCATCTTGCGCAGCTGGGTTTCCAGAATCAGTCCGTTCAGCGGCGTGCGCACTTCATGGGCAACGATCGACATAAAGTCATCGCGCATGCGCACTGCTTGTTCAAGTTCGCTTTGCGTATTCTGCAATTGCTTGAGCAATGCTTCCTGCTCGCGGCGGCTCTGCTCCAGGGCTTCGACCTGTTGCTTCATGGCCTTGCTTTGCCGGTAAAGATCGACAAACACATTGACCTTGCTTTTCACCGCATGGATATCCAGCGGTTTGTGCAAGAAATCCACGGCCCCGCTTTCGTACCCCTTGAAGGCGTAATTCAATTCACGGCCGGCGGCGCTGACAAAAACAATCGGTATATTCCTGGTTTTCTCAGTGCCACGCATCAGCTCGGCCAGTTCGAACCCATTCATACCCGGCATCTGCACATCGAGAATGGCCATGGCGAATTCGTGTTGCAGGAGCAAAGACAAGGCTTCGTCAGCGGACAGTGCTTTGTACACCGTGCGGTCTTCACGCTTGATCAGCGCTTCCAGGGCCAACAGATTCTCCGGCAGATCATCGACGATCAGCAGCTTGGCTTGGATATTACTTAACATGCGATTCGTTCCAGCTCGACAAGCAAACGGCCAATGCCGCGCAAAGGGAGAATGTGATGAGTCTCAACCCGAGGCAGGTTTGTTCGCTTGGCGAGGCCACTGTTCATAATTTGCGGTAGATCCGTTCTTGTTTGACCAAAGGCTCGAATTGCTTGCCATACGTGGAAAAATCCAGGGTTTCCTTACTGCCCAACACCAGGAAACCACGATGGCAGAGCGACTCGTGAAACAAGCCGAAGGCACGATCCTGCAAATTTTTATTGAAATAAATCAAAACGTTACGGCATGAAATTAATTGAGTTTCTGAAAAGACGCTGTCGGTCGCCAGGCTGTGATCGGCGAAGGTCACGTTGTCGCGCAAGGTCTTGTCGAAAATCGCATAGCCATAGGCAGCAGTGTAGTAGTCGGCGAACGAACATTGGCCGCCGGCCTGCTGATAGTTGTGGGTATAGGCGCGAACATTCTCCAGGGAAAAGATGCCCTGCTTGGCCTTTTCCAGCGAATGCGGGTTGATGTCGGTCGCGTAGATGATGGTGCGATCCAGCAGCCCTTCTTCGCGCAGCAGGATGGCCATGGAGTAGACCTCCTCACCGGTGCTGCAGCCGGCGATCCAGATCTTGATCGAGGGATAGGTCTTGAGCAGCGGCACCACTTCCTGACGAATGGCCAGGAAGTGCGAGGGATCACGAAACATCTCGCTGACCGGAATGGTCAGCAGTTGCAGCAATTGCATGAACGCCGTCGGGTCGCGCAGCACCCGCTCCTGAAGCGCAGAAATGGTTTTGCACTCGAACTGATGCAGCGCGTGGTTGACCCGGCGCTTGATCGAGGCGCTGGAGTAGTCGCGAAAGTCGTAGCTGTACTTGAGGTAGATCGCCTCGATCAGCAGACGCAGTTCGATCTCGGTATTTCGCTCCACTTAGATTCGTTCCATCTTCGGTAACCACACACGGATGAGTGAGAACAATCGGTCCAGATCGATAGGCTTGGCCAGGTAATCGTTTGACCCCGCCTGCAGACAGCGCTCCTGATCATCCTTCATGGCCTTGGCCGTCACCGCAATGATCGGCAGCTTGCGCCAGCGCGGATCCTTGCGAATCTCGATCGTGGCTTCAAAGCCGTCCATCTCCGGCATCATCACGTCCATCAGCACCAGATCGATGTCATCAACCTCATTCAGTCTCTCAATCGCCTCGCGGCCGTTACGACCGATGACGACGATTGCACCCTTTTGCTCAAGGGCGCTGGTGAGGGCGAAGATATTGCGTACATCGTCGTCCACCAGCAGCACCTTGCGACCCTCGAAGACCCTGTCGCGGCTGCGGGCGGTCTTGAGCATCGTTTGCCGCTCATGGGACAACCGAGATTCGACTTTGTGCAGAAACAGCGTCACTTCATCCAGCAGACGCTCTGGCGACCGCGCGCCTTTGATGATGATCGAGCGCGAGTACTTGCGCAGATCAGCCTCTTCATCGCGGGTCAGATTACGCCCCGTGTAGACGATGACGGGTGGGAATGAACAGATGTCTTCGGTGGACATACGCTTGAGCAGGTCATTGCCCAGCATGTCCGGTAGCTTCAGATCGATGATCATGCAGTCGAAGATGTTGGTATGCAGCAGGTCCAGCGCCTCCTGAGCCAGGCCGACGGCGGTGATCTCGATGTCGTCATCGCCAATCAGCCGGGCAATGCTGTCGCGTTGCACGTCATCGTCTTCTACCAGCAGCACCCGTTTGACCTTCTGGGTCAGTTTGGCTTCCAGGCGTGCGAACACGTCCTTGAGCTCTTCGCGAGTGGTGGGTTTGACCGCGTAACCAATGGCGCCCATGTGCATCGCGGCTTCGACACGATCCTCGGCGGAAATCACGTGCACCGGGATGTGCCGGGTTTCGGCATGTTCCTTGAGGCGTTGCAGCACCGTCAGCCCGGAGTGATCCGGCAGGCGCATGTCCAGCAGGATCGCATCCGGAATAAACTGCGTGGCGAGGCTGTAGCCCTCGTCGGCACCATGGGCCACGAGGCACTGATAGCCCAGCTCATGGGCCAGATCGAAGAGGATGTGCGCAAAGTTCAGCTCATCTTCCACCACCAGAATACAGCGGGTGGTGAACGGCCCCTTGTCGCGGTCATCGGCAAAACGCGGAATCTCGACTTCGCTCACCACAGGCAAGGGAGAAACCTTGAACGCTGCGGGTGCAGCGACCACCGAGGCAGCCCGCATGGGCGCGGTCGGCACTTCGCCAGGCTCGACATACTGCTCAGGCAGCACCAAGGTAAAAATGCTGCCCTGACCCGGCTCACTGGTGACGCTGATAGAACCTCCGAGCAGCGCCGCCAGGTCGCGGGAGATCGACAAGCCCAACCCGGTGCCGCCGTAACGGCGATTGATCGTACCGTCTGCCTGGCGGAAGGCTTCGAAGATACTTTCCTGGTGGTCCGAGGCTATGCCAATCCCCGAGTCACACACGGTAAAGGCTATGCCTTTGCCCGGATGGCGAGAGACGGTCAGGCTGACGTTGCCCCTCTCGGTAAACTTCACCGCGTTGGACAGCAGGTTCTTGAGAATCTGCTCCAGACGCTGACGGTCAGTAAACATCATCTGTGGCGCGCCGGCCTGCAATTCGATCCCGAATTCCAGGTGTTTGTGCGCAGCCAATGGTTGGAACATCCCGCGCAAGGCCTCCACCAGACGCTCCACATGGGTATTTTCCGGGCGCACTTCCAGTTTGCCGGCCTCGACCTTGGAAATATCGAGAATGTCATTGATCAGGTTCAACAAGTCGTTGCCGGACGAGTAGATCGACTCGGCGAACTTGACCTGTTCAGCGCTGAGGTTTTCTTGTGGGTTTTCAGCCAGCAACCTGGCCAGAATCAACGTGCTGTTCAGCGGCGTGCGCAGTTCGTGGGACATGTTGGCCAGGAATTCGGACTTGTATTTGCTTGAGCGCTGCAGCTCTAGCGCGTGCTCCTCCAGCTGTACTTGCGCCTTACTCAACTCACCATTTTTGTGGTCCATCGCGTCGCGCTGCTCAGCCAGCGCCAGGGCCTGTTCGGCCAACTGCTCGTTGGTCTGTTCCAGCTCGGCCTGTTGGATCTCCAGATAGGTCTGGGACTCCTTAAGGATCCGCGACTGTTCTTCAAGCTCCTCGTTGGCAGTCTTGAGTTCTTCCTGCTGCACTTGCAGCTCTTCATTGAGTTGTTGGGATTGGGCGAGCACTTCCTGCAAACGCTGACGATAGCGTGCCGCTTCGATGGAGGTGCCGATATTGTCGGCAATCAACTCCAGCAACTCGACATCGCGGTCGGTCAACGCGCGCAGGAAACCCAGTTCAATGACACCATTGACGTGATTGTCGTTATTGGTCGGCACCACCAACACACTGCGCGGCACGCCTTCACCCAATCCAGAGCTGACTTTGAAGTAATCGGCAGGCACATCATCCAGGCGAATCAAACGATCTTGCTGCGCCACTTGGCCGACTATGCCTTCACCGCTAGAAATGGTCTGAATGCGCTCTTCCTGTTCACGGGAGAAACCATACGACGCTATGCGTCGCAGGCCACCGTGTTCTTCACGCACGTACATGGCGGCGACGACGGTTCCCAGGTATTGCGCGCAAAACTGCAGAATATTGCGTCCCAGCACATTCAACGTCAGTTGACCCAGTACCTGTTCGGCCAGCTCGGTCTGACCATTACGCAGCCAGGCTTGTTGCTCAAGGCGTCGCGCACTCTTGCGTTGCGACTCGAGGTTATATTTATAACTATTTGAAATACCTAGTAAATCTCTCCGACCGATGTAGGCCAGCAAGGCGCTTATACCGAAGACGAACAGTAGATACAGAGTGATGCTCAGGATCGTGGTACGGCTGACGTCTTCATTGCGATTAACCCGCAATTGCTGTTCCGTGGCGATGAACTCGTCATATTCCTTACGCGCCTCGTCCGTCAGTCGTTTGCCCCGTCCCGCTTGAACGACGCCGCGGTAATCACCGTTTTGTCGACGCAGATCAATCATCATCTGCGCATAGTTGTTCCATTCACTTTGCAAGGATTCCAGACGCTTGAGGCGATCGACCTGTTGGGGATTGTCGGCCACCAGGTCCTGCAAGCTGCGCAGCTCGGAAATGATCTGCGGCTTGGCTATTTCATAGGGGTCAAGGAAATGCTCGTCGCCGGTGATCAGAAAACCGCGCATCCCGGTTTCCAGATCGACGGTCAGCTTCGCCGCTTCGTTGGCGTTATTGATCACCCGGTCGGTGTGCTCGACCCACTGGATCACCGACAACAAATAGGTGATCAATGAGACAAAAAAGACTGCACTGAGCACACCCACACCCAACGGCAGACTGACGTTGCGGCTCAGGAGCTTGCGAAAACTCTGCTCATCAACCGAAGACGGAGGGCTCATTTGAAGGCCTTGGTGAGGTGCTAAAAACCACGGAGTTTGCCCCAAAGTCGGGAGAAAGAACTATTTTTCTGACAGCGTAGCGCGCAATGTCCTACGTCGTACCTGCCCAAGGTCCAGCAGACCGATTATTCTTGAGGGCCGTTGTACAGCTATGCTCTTTTGTACTCCATGACTTCATATTCTTGAGAGCCCCTCATGTCCGCCACCGCCTGCACCATCCTTGTAGTCGAAGACGACGCCATCGTGCGCATGCTGATCGTTGACGTGCTCGAAGAGCTGGAGTTCAAGGTGCTCGAAGCCGATGGCAGCGAGGCCGCCTTGAGTCTTCTTGAAGACAACGGGCAAACCATCGATCTGTTGATGACCGATGTCGGGCTGCCTGGCATGGACGGTAAAGAATTGGCCTCGCGCGCTCGTGATCTTCGACCCACGTTGCCCATCCTGTTTGCCAGTGGCTACGCAGAAAGCATCGAAGTCCCTGTCGGCATGTCGGTCATTGGCAAGCCCTTCTCTATCGATCAACTGCGGGACAAGGTTCGCGGCATGCTCTCGGACCTTCAGGCCTGATTTGGCGCCTCACTGATCACAGCGACCAAACAACTGCCAGAGATGCATAAGATGCTGACCGGCCATTTCCGGCCGCGAGTATCTGCTTTACCTGTGATTTAATTGCGCCCCTCGCGAAACCCTCCTCCCCCTGCCCGCTTCAAGGAATTCCCGCTCATGAGTCAGACCGTCGCAACCAAAGTCCTGGTCATTGGTTACGTCTGGCCCGAGCCGCGTTCCTCCGCCGCCAGTGGCCACGTGATGCAGATCCTCGACACTTTTTTGCAGCAAGGCTGGGACGTCACCTTCAGCAGTCCTGCCGGCATTGGCGAGCACAAGGCTGATCTGCTCGCGCTGGGCATTCGTGAATGCCCGATCGAATTGAATAACAGCAGTTTCGACACCTTTGTCGCCGAGCTTGCCCCGGATATCGTGCTGTTCGATCAGTTCATGATGGAAGAGCAATTCGGCTGGCGCGTCGAAAAACAATGCCCTGACGCCCTGCGCATACTGGAGACATCCGACCTGCAAAGCCTGCGCCATGCTCGTCACCAGCGACTCAAGGAGCGGCTCAAGGTCAGCGATGACCAGAACGACTTCAGTGCGCTGTTTGCCCCTGCCTTGCATGAAGAGTTCGAGCACATGGCCGACACGGACCTGGCCAAACGGGAAATTGCCGCGCTCTACCGCTGCGATCTGAGCTTGATGATCTCCGAAGTCGAAATCGATCTGCTGGTCGAGCAGTTCAAGGTTCCGCGCGCCTTGCTGCATTGGTGCCCGCTGATGCTCGACAACCCGCTACCGGAGTTTTCACCCTTTGAAGACCGCGCTCATTTTCTGAGTATCGGCAACTTCCGCCATGCACCGAACTGGGACGCGGTGCTCTGGATGAAAACCACCCTCTGGCCGCTGATCCGTCAGCAGCTACCCGGCGCGCAGTTGCACATCTATGGCGCCTACACGCCACCCAAGGCCACCGCTTTGCACAACGCGGCGCAAGGCTTCCATGTCATGAACTGGGCCGAAGACGCTTTGCAAGTCATGTCCAGCGCGCGGATCTGCCTCGCTCCGTTG
>JAPLSD010000544.1 GCA_026398835.1 Pseudomonas sp. | reverse complement strand
CTGCCCCTGTACATCGTCACCACCAACTTGCTCACGGGCGCCGAAGAACTGTTATCGAGCGGCAGTGCCGAACAGGCGTTGCTGGCCAGCGCGGCCATCCCGTTGGTGTTTCCTTCCCGCCGGCCGGTCTGGTGGCGCTGGCGCTGCACACCCTGAATCTGATGAGCATGGGGCAACTGGTGCGGGACATTGAGCTGTATTCGTCGCGGGCCGACATCCATGTGGTCGCGCCGCTATGCCCTTTAGGGATTTCGGTGTTCGACTTCAGCCAGACCGATCAGCTGTTGCAACGGGCCTATCAGCAAACCCTGGCCTGGATCGAGGAGGGTGGGCTGGTGCGCACCGGGGTTCCGGGTTCATTGCAGGCTCATACTCACCACGCGAAGTAAGACAGATTACTTCCAGGCCTAATCCTCAAACCCCACCTGCTCGTGAATCTCATCCACCTTCAATTCCAGTCGATAAGCCACGGCAATAAACAGCGCCTGGCACAGGCACAAGGTCGCACTCAACGAACGGAAGGCGAACGAGCTGCCCTCGTTGACCAGCAGCACCGTATTGGCCCGCTTGGCCAGGGGGGAAAGGTTGCTGTCGGTGATGATCAGGGTTTTCGCCTGATGCAGCTGGGCGATACGCAGGCAGTGCTGGGTTTCCTTGCCGTACGGCGTGAAGCTGATGGCGATCACCAGATCGTTGGCGCGCACGCTGCGCATCTGTTCGCGGTAACTGCCGCCCAGCCCCGAGACCAGGTGGATGCGCTTGTTGGTGTGCTGCAGGTTGTAGACCAGGTAATCGGCCACCGCGAATGATCGACGCACGCCGACCACGTAGATGTTGTCGGCATTCACGACCAGATCCACGGCCTTGTCGAAGGCCTGATCGTCCAGTTCCAGGCCCAGACGCTCGATGCCCGACAGCGTGGCGTTGATGCATTCGCGCGCCAGGTCGCCGCCGCTGGCCTTCTGCGATTTGTTGGCGATCATGCTGCGGATGCGCTGCTGGTAGTTCTGCACCGGCGTGGTTTTGTGGGTGTAGGCCTCGCGGAACAGCGCCTGCATCTCACTGAAACCGCTGAAGCCGAAGCGCTGGGAGAACCGCACGATGGCCGACGGGTGCACTTCGCATTCACGGGCGATATCGCTGATGCGGTCGACCATGATCCGGTCGCTCTGCTGGCTCATGTAGCTGGCAATGCGTTTGAGCTGGCGCGGCAGGCTTTCGTATTCGTCGGTGATCAGCTGCAGCAGACGCTCGGCATTGATTGGGGGGCCGACGAGATCGCTCTCGGGCGTGCTCTCGGTCGTAGCCGGCTGATCGGTGCTGGACATAAAAAATCCTTCTGGCTTGTTCTTATAGGGACGGCTAATGAATGCCGGCCCTCGACACGGTGCGCAGTCTACAGGGTAGGCGCAAATAAAATCTTGAGCATGAAGTCAGGTGATTGATTGCTGAATCGATCCACTGTGTCTGGATCAGTCCTGGAAAAATTTATTGGAAAAAATATTCCACGTAAAAAATTTATAGAATAAATATTGATTGGTGCTGCAAGACGTTTTAGTCTGGCCCCACACCAAAAGTGTTCGGCGCCTCCACCGCGGCGAACGCAGGCTGATAAAAATAACAGGAGCCAGCATGGGCCAGACTCGTTTTGCCAGTGGGCGTCAATTGGATCTGATCTGCCTCGGACGCCTTGGCGTCGACCTCTACGCACAGCAAGTCGGTGCGCGGCTGGAGGATGTCAGCAGTTT
>JAPLSD010000308.1 GCA_026398835.1 Pseudomonas sp. | reverse complement strand
CCCAGTGACTGACCGACGACCGAGCCTAGAACCCCGCCCAATGCGCCGCCCACGCCTGCTTCGGCGGTGCCGCCGGCAGAAGCAATGCCGCTGACGAGGCTAAGGGACAACAAGAGAATCGAGGAGTACTTCATTAGAGGAACCTCAAGGGGATGACGGCGCGATCCTGAGGCTGTGTAGATTTGCTTACAATCGAAATCCGACGAGTAACACGACTTGCGCACAATTCTATAAGTTACTGTTTTTTGGGCGGAACTTAAGTATTTTTCGCCGGTCTTTAGCTACTGGTGACAGGCCGCTTTTATGCAAAAGCGGCCTTTTTTATGGGCGTTTGGAAAGTTGGGCGGTCAGAGGTTGATCGGCATTTACGCCGACTTCGCCATAATCAACCCGTTGTCACTCGCTGCTTCCAACCGGATCGCGACGAACTTCGAGGTCGGCGTATGGCTACCGTCCCCGGTGCTTTCCAGCGGCACCAGAGGATTCACTTCCGGGTAGTAAGCGGCAGCTTGTCCGGCCGGGATATCGAATGCCAGCAAGGTGAAGCCCTTGACCCGACGTTCGCGGCCATCGTCCCAGATCGACACGATGTCAGCCTTCTGCCCTGGCTTGAAACCCAGGCGAATGATGTCGGCTTCGTTGACGAACAGCACGTCACGCTGACCCTTCACGCCGCGATAACGGTCATCGAGGCCATAAATCGTTGTGTTGTACTGATCGTGGGAACGCATCGATTGCATGATCAGGTCTGGCAGCACGCCAGTGGCGCGGGTGCGCTCGTGCACCAGATCGACCGGCAGGATGTTTGCGCGAAAGTTTGCGCGGCCTGACGGGGTGTTCCAGTGCCGTGCACCGGCAGAGTTACCCAGGTAAAAACCGCCCGGATGCTCCAGCCGCTGGTTGAAGTCCTTGAAGCCAGGAATGGTGTCGGCGATCAGGTCGCGGATGCGGCTGTAGTCGGCCACCATCCAGTTCCAGTCCACCGGGTGTGCGCCCAATGTCGCGGCGGCGATGCCGGCAATGATCGACGGCTCTGAACGCATCTGTTTCGACAGCGGCTGCAACTGGCCGTTGGAGGCGTGGACCATGCTGAACGAGTCTTCCACGGTCACCGCTTGCGGGCCTCCGGTTTGCACGTCGATGTCGGTACGGCCCAGGCACGGCAGGATCAGCGCTTCTTTACCGTGGGCCAGATGGCTGCGGTTGAGCTTGGTGCTGATCTGCACGGTGAGGTCGCAGTTGCTCAGCGCCTGGAAAGTCCGCGGGCTGTCCGGGGTAGCTTGGGCGAAGTTACCGCCCAGACCGATAAAGACTTTCGAGCGACCGTCGAGCATCGCGTGAATGGCTTCCACCACGTTGTGACCGTTTTGGCGCGGTACTTTGAACTGGAAGCGCTGTTCCAGTGCATCGAGGAAGAACGCCGGTGGGCGCTCGTTGATGCCCATGGTGCGGTCGCCCTGCACGTTACTGTGGCCACGCACCGGACACAGCCCTGCACCCGGCCGGCCGAGGTTGCCGCGCAGCAGCATCAGGTTGGCGATTTCCTGGATGGTCGCCACCGAATGGCGATGCTGGGTGATCCCCATTGCCCAGCACATGATCACGTTTTTGGCCTTGGCATACATGCGCGCGGCTTGTTCGATATCGGTCAGGGGCAGCCCGGACTGCTCGACGATCTGTTCCCAAGGGGTGTCGTCGATGGCGGCCAGGTAATCGAGCACACCATCGGTGTGTTCGTTGAGGAAGTCGTGGTCAAACACCGCCGGTTCATACGTCAGCTGCGCTTCGCGCTCCCATTGCAGAAGGAACTTAGCGATGCCTCGCAGCAACGCCATGTCGCCACCCAGTGCGGGTCGGAAATAGGCGGTGTTGGTCGGACGGTCACCGTTGGTGAGCATCTCGATAGGGTGTTGTGGGTGTTGGAAGCGTTCCAGCCCGCGCTCTTTGAGCGGATTGACGCAGACCAGACGAAAATCGCATCGGCGTGTTCGAAGTCGTCGAAGGTCACCGTGCCTTTGCCCACACCGACGCTTTGCGCCATGGCCACACCGCTGGCCTCGTGGCACATGTTCGAGCAGTCGGGGAAGTTGTTGGTACCAAAGGCGCGCACGAACAACTGATAAAGGTATGCCGCTTCGTTGCTGGCCCGGCCGGAAGTATAGAACTCGGCCTGATCAGGGCTGCTGAGGTTAAGCAGGTGCTTGCCGATCAGCGCGAACGCCGCTTCCCAGGTGATGGGTGTGTAGCGATCGGTTTCAGCGTCGTAGCTCATCGGCTCGGTCAGACGACCCTGGTATTCGAGCCAATAATCACTTTGCTCCAGCAGCGAACTGACGCTGTGCTTGGCGAAGAAGGCGCCGTCGACACGGCGCTTGGTGGCTTCCCAATTGACCGCTTTGGCGCCGTTTTCGCAGAACTTGACCATGCCGCTTTCCGGCGAATCGCCCCAGGCGCAACCCGGGCAGTCGAAGCCGCCGTTCTGGTTGGTCTTGAGCATCATGCGAAGGTTTTTCAACGCATTGTCGCTGGTCAACCAGGCTTGAGCGACGCTGATCAGTGCGCCCCAACCGCCGGCCGCGCCTTTGTAGGGTTTGTAGCGCTTGTAGCGCGGGGTTGGTTTTTGGTCAGTTTGATGATGAGTGCTCAAGCTTGATTTTCCATCGCAGGGCTATAGACCCGCGGCGCACTTTTCTGCGGCAGGTGAATGAGATTGAGGTTGTGTCGGCGTGCCCATTGCAGGGCCAGACCGGTGGGCGACGACAGGCTGACTAATGTCTGAATGCCTGCGCGCAAAACTTTCTGGATCAATTCCAGGCTGCAACGGCTGGTGACAATGGCCAGGCCGCCCGCAGTGGGGATGTTCTGCCGGATCAGCGCGCCGATCAGTTTGTCGAGGGCGTTGTGCCGACCAATGTCTTCGCGGCCCAGCAGCAATTCGCCCTGGTTGTTCATAAACACCGCCGCATGCACCGCGCCGCTGTACTGACCCAATGGCTGGAAAGCACTGATGCGCTGGCGCAACCCGTCGAGCCACTCGGCTGGCGGCAAAGGCGCGCCGGGCAATACATTCAGCTCGGGCAATGCCTGTTCAACCGCCTCTACGCCGCAGAGCCCGCAACCGCTGGTGCCGGCCAGTTGGCGGCGTTGTTGTTTGAGGTTCCAGAAGGCGCGGCTGGCGATCTGCACTTGCGCGTATTGCGCCGAGCCGGATCCGCTGAGTTGCAGGTCGTAGATATCGGCGACGTCGGTAATGATGCCGCTGCCCAGGCTAAAGCCGACGATGAAGTCTTCAAGGTCGCTCGGGGTGACCAGCATCACCGCCTGGCTGATGCCGTTGTAGGCAATCGCCAATGCAACTTCCTCAGCGAGCGCGGTGCTGGCCGATTCGGTTTGCTCAAGGTTGCAGTAGCGGTAGCTCTGACTGGCGGCGGGCGCGGGCGTTTCGAGGGCGGGCGCCGCGCGGGCCGGGCGCTTGGCGTTCATGAGTATTACCAGCAGTTTCAGGTCGTATTGACTACTGATAAGACTAGGCGCGTCAAAGTGTCGCGTCTAATCGCTAATACTGATCTGCCGATAGATCGCGTCGATCAAGACTCTGCCAGCGATTTCTGATACAGCGCAAAACAGGCCTCGGCCAAGGCTGAGCGTGGCGCACTGCGGCGCATGATCAGGCCCAGGCGGGCGAGGGTTTTGGCGTTTTCAATCGGTTGCAGGCGCAGGTCGTCGGTCAGCGTTTCAAGGCCTCCTTCCAGAGGCATCACCGCACAGCACAAGCCGCCGTGAACCATTTGCACAAGCTGATGGACCGCGTCGGTTTGCAGCAGCGGTTGCGGGTTGAGGCCACGGCTGTGGAAGTTGTGGTCGATGGACTGGCGAAAGTGCATGCCGCTGGTGAGCATACCCAGCGGCAGCTCGATCAGCGCCTCCCAGCTCAAGGGTTTTTCGCCGAAGCTGAAGAAGCGTTGGTCGTAGAGCAGACCCATGCGGGTTTCGCTAAACGCCAGCGAGTCGAAGCGTTCGTTGTCCAGACGCTCCAGGTACGAAACGCCGAGGTCGAGGCGATTGCTCGCCAGTTGCTCAAGAATCTCTTCGGAACTCAGCGCCGAGAGTTC
>JAPLSD010000394.1 GCA_026398835.1 Pseudomonas sp. | reverse complement strand
GCGCCCAGCAGGGAAAATGCGACAAGGAGCAGATAACGGGAGGCGAACGACTTCATTCCTGCGACTCTCTATTTGCGCAAAAAACGAGCAAGTCTACACCCCTCTTCGGGGCAGGACAAAACTCAGCAGAAACAGCGCGGCGGCTGTGACCACAATCGATGGGCCGGCCGGGGTGTCCTTGAACCAGGACAGCGCCAGACCGCCACACACCGCGAGCATCCCCAGCAGGCTCGCGCCCAGAGCCATCTGCTCCGGCGATCGAGCGTGACGCTGGGCCGCGGCCGCAGGAATGATCAGCAACGAAGTAATCAGCAATACGCCGACGATCTTCATTGCGACCGCAATCACCACGGCGATCAACAGCATCAAGGTCAGACGCAACGCCGCCACCGGCAGGCCTTCGACCGTGGCCAGTTCTTCGTGCACGGTGATTGCCAGCAGCGGCCGCCACAGCGTCACCAGCAACAGTAGCACCGCTGTGCTGCCGCCGAGGATCCAGGCCAGGTCAGTCGGGCTGATCGCCAGCAAGTCACCGAACAGATAGGCCATCAGGTCGATCCGCACTTCATGCATGAAGCTTAGTACCACCAAACCCAGAGACAGGGTGCTCGGTGCGAGAATCCCCAATAAGGTGTCGGAAGCCAGCGGCTGGCGCTGCTGCAAGGTCACCAGTAATACCGCCAACAACAGGCAGCCCACGGTGACCGCGACAGTCGGACTGACATCCAGCAGAAACCCGAGAGCAACGCCGAGCAAGGCCGCATGGGAAAGGGTGTCGCCGAAATAGGCCATGCGCCGCCAGACCACGAACGAACCCAACGGACCCGCTACCAGTGCCAGTGCCAGGCCTGCCAGCAAAGCGTAAAACAGAAAATCAGCCATGCTTGCAGCTATCTCCGTGAACATGGGCGTGGGCCGCCGGGGCCTCGCTGACTACGGCGCCATGCAGGTCATGGGCGTGATCGTGATGGTGGTGATAGATCGCCAGGCTTTGCGCGTTCTTGCCGAACAGCTCGACGAATGCCGGATCGCCGCTGACCTGCTCAGGATGTCCGGAACAGCAGACATGGCGATTGAGGCAGACCACTTGATCGGTGGTGCTCATGACCAAATGCAAATCGTGGGAAACCATCAGCACGCCACAACCGTGGCGGTCGCGCAGGCGAGTGATCAGGCTGTAGAGCTCGGCCTGGCCGGCAACGTCGACGCCTTGCACCGGCTCATCGAGCACCAGCAGTTCCGGTTCGCGCAACAAGGCACGGGCCAGCAATACGCGCTGCATTTCGCCGCCGGAGATGCTCTGGACCGGGCTATCGATTACCTGTTCGGCACCGACTTCCTTGAGCGCGGCCAAGGCCCGGGAACGATCAACACCCGGCACCAGACGCAAAAATCGCAGCACGGACAAGGGTAAGGTCGGATCGACGTGCAGCTTCTGCGGCATGTAACCGATCCGCAGTTTCGGTTTGCGCCAGACGCTGCCGCTGTCCGGCTTGAGCAGGCCAAGGACGGCACGCACGAGAGTGGTTTTGCCGGCGCCGTTGGGGCCGATCAGGGTGACGATCTGCCTCGGTTCGACGCTGAGCTGAATATTGTCCAGCACACTCTGCCCGGCAAAAGTTACCGCTACCTGCTCGAGACGGATCAACGCAGTGCTCATCAAGCCCCCTGGCAACCCGAGCAGAGACCGACGACTTCGACGGTTTGCCCTTCGACTACAAAACCGACATCGCGAGCGCTGATAATGATCGCCTCGCTGATGGATTTTTGCTCAAGCTCGATGGCTGCGTGGCATTCGCGACAGATCAGGAACTGGCCCTGGTGGGCGTGTTCCGGATGATTACAGCCGACGAAAGCGTTAAGGGACGAGATGCGATGCACCAGGCCATTTTCCAGCAGGAAATCCAGCGCGCGGTAAACGGTAGGCGGCGCGGCGCGACGGCCATCCTGTTCGCTGAGCACCGCGAGGATGTCGTAGGCGCCAAGGGGTTTGTGGCTTTGCCAAACCAGTTCCAGCACGCGCCGACGCAGTGCGGTCAGGCGCAAGCCTTGACGGGCACATAGAGCATCGGCTTCCGACAGCGCGCTGTGCACGCAGTGAGAGTGATCGTGGGGGCGACTGGCTAGCGGTGTTTTAGGCATGAGCGGCGACGATATTTGTGAGAGACGTTATTATGTTACCCGTTCTCGCCTCTTCGAGTGGTCATCGTGTCCCGACTTTTTGCCATTTATGTCGCTTTTGCTGCCAGTTTGTTCGTGATCAGCCCGGCTCATGCCGAAGTGAACGTACTGACCAGCATCAAACCCTTACAGTTGATCGCCGCAGCGGTGCAGGACGGCGTCGGTGTTCCCGAGGTATTGCTGCCGCCGGGTGCGTCCCCGCATAACTATGCCTTGCGCCCTTCCGATGTACGGCGGGTGCAGTCGGTGGATTTGCTCTACTGGATTGGCCCGGACATGGAAGGTTTCCTGCCACGCGTGCTCAAGGGGCGCAGCCTGCCGTCTATCGCGGTTCAGGGCTTGCCGGGGCTGAAACTGCGTCGTTTCGCCGAAGATAGCCAATCTCATGCTGAAGAAGCCGACGAGCATGATCACGATCATCGTCCCGGCAGCCTGGATGCACACCTCTGGCTGTCGCCGGTCAATGCGCGGGTGATTGCGGCGAAGATGGCGGCGGACCTGAGTGCTGCCGACCCAACCAATACGGCTCGCTATCAGAGCAACCTCAAGGCGTTCGATGAGCGCCTCGATGCGCTGGACGCACGGCTGAAAGCCCGACTGGCCGGCATTGAAGGCAAGCCTTACTTTGTTTTCCACGAAGCGTTCGATTACTTCGAAGATGCCTACGGTCTCAAGCATACCGGGGTGTTTAGCGTTGCGGCGGAAGTTCAGCCAGGCGCTCAGCATGTGGCTGCGATGCGCAAGCGTTTGCAGGAAGTCGGCAAGACCTGCGTATTCAGCGAGCCGCCGCTGCGTCCACGACTGGCGGAAACGCTGGTCGCCGGTTTGCCGGTGAAACTGGCGGAGCTGGATGCGTTAGGCGGCTACACGCCAGCCACTGCCCAAGGTTATGAGCAGGTGCTGGAAAAGCTGGGGAGTGATTTGGCAGGGTGTCTGGAGTCGTTGTAAGCGTCGCGCACAACGTGTGGCGAGGGGGCTTGCCCCTCACCACAATTTAAATGGCGAACGGCAACGGTGTCTTGACCTTCTGCCGTTGCATCAGGCGCTGCTGAAACTCCATCGGATCGTGAATCAACACGTCCTGTCCGGCAAACGACTCGGCGGCGATCAGTCGTGACAGCCAGAATCGCACACAGGCCACCCGCAACATCGTCGGCCACAGTTCGGCTTCGGCGGCAGTGAACGGACGCAGCGTCGCATAAGCCCCCAGCAAGGCCCGCGCACGCGGCCCGTCGATCAACCCGGCTTCATCCGAGCACCAGTCATTCAGCGCGATCGCTACGTCGTAGAGCATCGGCCCTGAGCAGGCGTTGTAGAAGTCGATCAGCCCGGTCAGGTGCGTGCCTTCGAACATTGCGTTATCGCGGAAAAGATCGGCGTGGATGTTGG
>JAPLSD010000240.1 GCA_026398835.1 Pseudomonas sp. | reverse complement strand
TGCTGGAACCGTACACACTCAACGGCGCTACCGGATCATTCTCCTGCCAAGGGGTATCGCCATTCCCGGCGAACACATAATCGGTGGAGTAATGCACCAGCAAGGCATTCAAACGTCGCGCCTCTTGGGCCAGCACCGCCGGCGCTTCGGCATTGACCCTGCGCGCCAGTTGCGGTTCGCTTTCGGCCTTGTCGACAGCGGTGTAAGCCGCTGCATTGACAATAACGTCAGGCGCAAAGCGCTGTACGGTGGCAGCCAGCCCCGACAGATCATTCAGGTCACCACAGTAATCCTGGCTTCGGGAGTCCAATGCGAGCAACTCACCCAGAGGGGCCAAGCTGCGTTGCAACTCCCACCCCACTTGGCCGTTTTTTCCGAGTAGAAGAATTTTCATGCCGTGCGCACGGCATAATTTTTCTCAACCCACTCACGGTAAGCTCCAGACTGGATATTGCTGACCCAGTCCTGGTTATTCAGATACCACTGAACTGTTTTGCGGATACCGGTTTCGAAGGTTTCCACCGGTTTCCAGCCCAACTCACGCTCGAGTTTGCGGGCATCAATTGCGTAACGGCGGTCATGACCAGGCCGATCCGTCACGTAGGTGATTTGTGCATTGTAGAGCTGGCCATCAGCACGCGGACGCAGCTCATCCAGTAGCGCGCAGACGGTGTGAACGATGTCGAGATTAGGCTTCTCGTTCCAGCCACCAACGTTATAGACCTCACCCACGCTACCGGCTTCAAGCACACGGCGAATGGCACTGCAGTGGTCTTTCACATACAGCCAGTCACGAATTTGCTGGCCATCGCCGTACACTGGCAATGCCTTGCCTGACAGGGCGTTGACAATCATCAGCGGAATGAGCTTTTCCGGGAAGTGATAGGGCCCGTAGTTGTTCGAGCAATTGGTCGTCAGTACCGGCAGGCCATAGGTGTGATGATAAGCGCGAACCAGGTGGTCGCTGGCGGCCTTGCTGGCCGAATAGGGGCTATTGGGCTCGTACTGATGGCTTTCGTTGAATGCCGGCTCGTCTTTGGCCAGCGAGCCATAGACTTCGTCGGTAGACACATGCAAAAAGCGAAAGGCCTGCTGCGCGTCAGACGCAAGGCTCTTCCAGTAGGCACGTACCGCCTCCAGCAAGCGGAAGGTGCCAACAATATTGGTCTCGATAAAGTCTTCCGGTCCATGGATGGAGCGATCGACATGAGACTCGGCGGCAAAATTCAGAATTGCGCGAGGCTGATGCTCAGTCAGCAAGCGCGCCACCAGGGCGCTGTCGCCGATATCGCCATGTACGAAAACATGCCGCGTATCGCCCGCCAAGCTGTTGAGGTTATCAAGGTTGCCTGCATAGGTCAGCTTGTCCAGGTTGATCACTGGCTCATCCGACTGCGCCAGCCAATCCAGTACAAAGTTCGCCCCGATAAAGCCCGCGCCGCCGGTTACTAATATGGTCATTGATTTAGATCTTTTTCAGTAAAGTTGCGAGGATCAGTCCCAGATTTCCAAACAAGGTCTGCCGGTATAAACCAGCCCGCTGGAAACCCAAGATCCTTGGAAGAAGTTTTTGCTCGCGCGCAGCCTTGAATTGGGCGAGCTTCGCTTGATGCTCTTGGCTCAAGCGATGGCGCATTGTTTCAAGTGCATGGATGTTCTGAGTATTCCACTCGTAAAAGCCCCCTTGAAAGGCCATGCGTAAACGCTTGAGTCGTGCAAACCAACTGGAGTTGGTGCCAACCAGGTTTTCGTCGTGCTGGCGGTATAGCACCGTGGGTACGGGATCGTAATGGACAGCTCCCCCAGCCCCGGAGATAAGCTGGTATGCCCACCAATCGTGAGAAGGGACAATCAGGTTATAACCCGCCTCTTGCAGGAGCTCACGCGCCGCCTGGTTAAACACCATGGTGTTACCACCACCAATATTTTGAACCAGTGCATTGGAGAAATGCGGGGCAAGACGGAACTTGGGCGAATACCCAAAGGACACGCCTGACTCACTAATCAGCTCGGTGCGACCACAGTAAAGCGCGGGGATGTGCCCGGGGATAGTCTTTAGCCAGGCTAATGCCTTCTGGAGCTTATCCTCCTTCCAGATATCGTCCTGATCGGCCCACGCATAAAAGTCTGCTTTTATGTCGGCCCGACAGGTCAACGAGAGGAAGTTGGCAACGAAGCCCCGCCGAGGCCCCTCAACGATCTGGAGACGCCTTAGCCCCCACTGAGTGCTTGACGCCTGCAGAAGGTCCAAGGTCTCGTCTTGCGAGCCATCGTCTGAGGCATAGACCGTCCAGTTGCGATGGATTTGCCGCTGAAATGACGCCAGTTGCTCAGC
>JAPLSD010000126.1 GCA_026398835.1 Pseudomonas sp. | reverse complement strand
GATCGTCATCGGCCCCGGCGAAGTGGAGAAGGTCTATGCCGCTTTGCGCCAACAGACTGGCCTGGCCGCTGCGACCATTGCCGACGTGAAAAAGAAAGGCGCCGACAAGACCAACGCGATGCAGCGGCTGGTGCGGGTGTTTTCCGATGTGTTCATGCCTATCCTGCCGGCGCTGATCATTGCCGGCCTATTGATGGGCATCAATAACCTGATCGGCGCCAAGGGCATGTTCATTGAAGGCAAGACTTTGCTCGAGGCCTACCCGACGCTGGACGGCGTGTGGAGTCTGATCAACCTGATGGCCAACACCTCGTTCGTGTTCCTCCCGGCATTGGTGGGATGGTCGGCGGCCAAACGCTTTGGCGGCAGTGAAATCCTCGGTATCGTCCTCGGGTTGATGCTGGTTCACCCTGATTTGCTCAACGCCTGGAACTACGGTAAGGCGGTCGCCGGACTCGATGGCCAGAGCCTGCCGTACTTCAACATCCTCGGGTTGTTCCAGATCGAGAAGGTCGGTTATCAGGGGCAAATCCTGCCGATCCTGCTGGCGGCCTGGGTCATGAGCACCCTTGAAAAATGGCTGCGGGCGCGAGTGCCGAACGCTATTCAATTGCTGGTGGTGCCGATCACCACCATCGTGGTCACCGGTGTGCTGGCGTTGGCAGTGATTGGACCCGTGACACGGCATCTGGGGATTCTCATTACCGAAGGCGTGGTCACACTGTTCGACCTGGCGCCGATGGTCGGCGGGGCGATTTTCGGTCTGCTTTACGCGCCGCTAGTGATCACCGGCATGCACCACATGTTCCTCGCCGTCGACCTGCAACTGATCTCCACTCAGGGCGGCACGTTCATCTGGCCGATGATCGTCATGTCCAACCTCGCTCAAGGCAGCGCGGCGCTGGCAGTGTTCACCATGAGTCGCAATGCCCGGGATCGCAGCATGGCCTCGACCTCGGCGATTTCCGCCTACTTCGGTATCACGGAGCCTGCGATGTTCGGCGTCAACCTGCGCTACAAATTCCCGTTCTACGCCGCCCTGATCGGCTCGGCGCTGGGCTGCATCTTCCTTTCCCTGAACAAGGTCCAGGCCTCGGCGATTGGCGTGGGCGGGCTGCCGGGTTTCATCTCGATCATTCCCCAGTACATCCCGATGTTTGTGATCGGCATGGTGATCGCGATGGTGGTGCCGTTTGTACTGACCTGTGGGTTGAGCATGAAGATTGTTCGGCCTGGATACAGAGTCGCCTGATAGATCCATTCGCGGGCAAGCCCGCGAAGACGCCAGACCAGACACAGCAAAACTTATTAAAGGAATACGCCATGCAAAACTGGCAACGTTCGGTGATCTACCAGATCTACCCGAAGAGTTTTCACAGCCACGCAGGCGAGGCCACGGGTGACTTGCTCGGTGTCGTGGCCAAGCTCGACTACCTGCATTGGTTGGGCGTCGACTGCCTGTGGATTACGCCGTTCCTGCGTTCACCACAGCGCGACAACGGATACGACATCAGCGACTACTACGCCATCGACCCGAGCTACGGGACCATGGCCGACTGTGAGCTATTGATCGCCGAGGCGGGCAAACGCGGTATCAAGTTGATGCTCGATATCGTGGTCAACCACACTTCCATCGAACACCAGTGGTTCCAGCAGGCCCGCAGCAGTCTCGATAACCCGTACCGTGACTTCTATATCTGGCGCGATCAGCCGAACAACTGGGAATCCAAGTTCGGCGGTTCGGCCTGGGAATACGAAGCGCAAACCGGTCAGTACTATCTGCACCTGTTCGACCACACCCAGGCCGATCTGAACTGGGATAACCCGCAAGTGCGCGCCGAAGTCTTCAAGATGATGCGCTTCTGGCGTGACAAGGGCGTCGGCGGGTTCCGTCTGGACGTGATTAACCTGATCTCGAAGCCTGCGGACTTTCCCGAGGACAACAGCGACGGCCGACGCTTCTACACCGACGGCCCGAACGTTCACGACTATTTACAGGAAATGCACCGCGAAGTTTTCGAAGGTCACGACTTGATCAATGTCGGCGAGATGTCCTCCACCAGTCTCGAGCACTGCATTCGTTACTCGCGCCCTGAGTCGAAAGAACTGTCGATGACTTTCAACTTTCACCACCTGAAAGTTGATTATCCGAACCTGCAGAAGTGGATTCGCGCCGATTTCGATTTCCTCGACCTCAAGCGCATCCTCTCCGATTGGCAGACCGGCATGCAGGCTGGCGGTGGCTGGAATGCGCTGTTCTGGTGTAACCACGATCAGCCGCGGGTGGTCTCGCGTTTCGGTGATGACGGCGAACACCGGGTAGTCTCGGCGAAGATGCTCGGCACCGCGCTGCATTTCCTTCAGGGCACGCCTTTTGTGTACCAGGGTGAAGAGCTGGGCATGACCAATCCGGGCTTCGATCACATCGACCAGTACCGCGATGTCGAGACGCTGAACATCTATCGCCTCAAGCGTGAGGCCGGTGAGGCCGAGACTGAAAGCATGGCGGCGATCATGCAGAAGTCCCGGGATAACAGCCGCACGCCGATGCATTGGAATGCTCAGCCGAATGCCGGTTTCAGCAGTGCCGAACCCTGGATCGGCGTGCCGGAAAATGCAGCGCAGATCAACGTTGAGCAGCAGTTCAACGACCCGGCCTCGGTGCTGCATCACTACCGTGAACTGATCACCCTGCGTCGCAGCGAGCCGCTGATCCAGGACGGTGTCTATCGCCAGCTCTTGCCCGAACACACACAAGTCTGGGCTTACCTGCGCGAAGGTAAAGGTGAGCGTTTGCTGGTGGTGAACAACTTCTATGCCACGGCCTGTGAAGTTGAATTGCCAGAAGGGGTGATCACTGACGCGATGGGGCAACGCTTGGTGATCAGCAACTACGGGGACTGTTCAACCCGCCATCGGCAGGTATTCCTGCGGCCTTACGAGTCGTTTGTTCTGCATCTGAGCGACCACTAAAAAGCACTGTTTAAAAACAATTCGCAGAGCGCTGCGCGGGGAAGTTTTGCGCGCGGCTTTTGCCGGTTTTACACAATAAAAATAATGGGGTGGCTCTTGAAAACAACAATAAGTCGCAGCCTTGCTGCATCGTGTGTGTGCCTGGCATTACCGCTCTCGGCCCAGGCACTGGAGTTCGCCGGTTACTTGCGCAGCGGCGTGGGAACTTCGGTCAACAGCAGTTCGCAGTCGTGTTTTCAATTGCAAGGCGCGCAGTCTAAATACCGCTTGGGTAACGAATGCGAGCAGTACGCGGAGCTGGAACTGCGCCAGGATCTGTTCACCCTTGACGACGGTTCGGTGCTCAGTGTCGACGGTATGGCATCGCTGTATAACCAATACGACCGCAACCTGACCTTTCAGGGTGATAACGGCTCTGTGCGCATGCCGCAGATGTACGCTCAATGGTCGAACCTGCCGAGCCTCAACGGCGGTTCGCTGTGGGCCGGGCGGCGTTACTACAAGCGTAACGATATCCATATTTCCGACTTTTACTACTGGAACCAGAGCGCCACCGGCGGCGGTATCGAGGACGTGAAGATCGGCGACCTGAAATACAGCTACGCGTTTTCGCGCAAGGACAACCTGTACCAGAAGGACTACGTCACCCGGCAGGATTTCAACGTCTCAGGCTTTGATACCAACCCTGGCGGTGAGCTGGAGTTTGGCCTGAGCTACATCGACAAACCCGACCGCCGTGACGCCCACGCAGGCTGGGCAATCACCGCCCAACATGTGCAGAAAGACTTTTTGGGCGGCAAGAACAAATTGGCACTGCAATACGGCGAGGGGCCGGGCACCGGTTTGGGTTACACCGGCGATGTTGGCCTGGACGATAGCAACAAAAGCTACCGGCTGGTGGAGTTCTTCGACTGGCAAGTGACACCGCGTTTTGGTGGTCAGATCGAAGCGGTCTATCAAAAGGATATCCGCCCGGACGGCAATGATCAGAACTGGATTTCCCTCGGCATTCGTCCGGCCTATGCCATCACTGAACAGTTCAAGCTGGTCACCGAACTGGGGCACGACCAGGTCGAGGCCCCTGGCGGTACGCGTAAGCTGAGCAAGTTCACCTTCGCCCCGACGTGGTCGCCCAAGGGCCCGGATTTCTGGGCGCGCCCGGAAGTGCGTCTGTACTACACCTATGCAGGTCGAGTATTGGTGGAAATAAGCGATGCTGTCGGGGCTCGCGCTCCATCGGCACTTCAAAGAACAAAACAGCAGGTGAAGTCATGGCCACAACCCAACATTTGCAACTGCTAGCGCCCCTGTCCGGGGTGCTGATGCCACTCGATCAAGTGCCGGACCCGGTATTTTCCAGTCGTCTGATCGGTGATGGCCTGTGCATCGATCCGACGTCGCAGACCCTCTGCGCGCCGCTGGCCGGGGTGATCAGCAATGTGCAGCGCAGTGGTCATGCGATCAGCATCACCGACGACAGCGGCGTGCAGGTGTTGATGCACATCGGTCTGGATACCGTGAACCTCGACGGCCAGGGTTTCAAACGGCTGGTGGAAGAGGGGCAGCGGGTCGAGGCCGGCCAGGCGCTGATCGAATTCAACGCCGACTACATCGCCTTGAATGCCCGCAGTCTGCTGACCTTGATGCTGGTGGTCAGCGCTGAGCCCTTCACCTTACTGACGCCCGACAGCGGTCTGGTGGAAAGCGGCCAGCCGCTGCTGCGTTTGAGTCTGGGCAATCAGGCCTCAGATTCCAGAGTGGAAGAAGAGGGCGAAACGCTGTTCTCCAAACCGGTGAACTTGCCCAATCCGAACGGTTTGCATGCACGTCCTGCGGCGGTGTTTGCCCAGGCGGCGAAGGGATTTTCGGCGAGCATTTGTCTGCATAAACAACAGGCCAGTGCCAACGCCAAATCCCTGGTGGCGATCATGGCGTTGCAGACCGCCCAGGGCGATGCCTTGCAGGTCAGTGCGGCGGGCGAGGACGCCGAACTGGCGATCAAGACCCTGATCGAGTTGTTGGCCGCGGGCTGCGGTGAAACCGTTGCCAAGGGGGGAGTGAGCGAGCCGATTGCGCGAGTCGAAGCATCTTCGGCAAAGCTGTTGCGTGGTGTCTGTGCATCGCCGGGCTCGGCGTTCGGGCGGGTCGTGCAAGTGGCGGAGCAGACCCTTGAAGTGGTTGAGTTCGCCTCCGATCAGGCCCTTGAACGCAGGCGCCTGGAACAGGCGTTGGTTCAGGCTGCGTTAGCACTGCAGATCCTGCGCGACAACGCGACGGGCACTGCCCAGGCGGAGATCTTCAAGGCGCATCAGGAGTTACTGGAAGACCCGAGCTTGCTGGAACAGGCTCACGTTCTGATCGCTGAAGGCAAAAGCGCCGCGTTCGCCTGGCGCAGTTCGACCGAGGCGACTTCGGACGTGTTCAAAAACCTCGGCAGCGCTTTGCTGGCCGAGCGTGCGGCTGACCTGGCAGACGTCGGCCAGCGGGTGCTCAAGTTGATCCTCGGCGTACAGGACAGTGCCTGGGTCTTGCCGGAACAGGCGATCTTGATTGCCGAACAATTGACACCATCGCAAACCGCCGGGCTGGACACCAGTAAGGTGCTGGGCTTTGCCACCGTGGGCGGCGGCGCCACCAGCCATGTGGCGATTCTCGCCCGAGCTTTTGGTTTGCCGGCTATCTGCGGGCTGCCCACTCAAGTGCTGTCGTTGGTCAGCGGGACTCAAGTCTTGCTCGACGCCGACAAGGGCGAGTTACAGCTGGACCCTGATCTATCGGCTATCGAACAGCTACAAGCCAAACGTCAGCAGCAACGACTACGGCATCAGCGTGAACTCGAGCATGCTTCATTGGCGGCGTGTACCCGTGACGGCCATCACTTCGAGGTGACGGCCAACGTCGCCTCGCTGCCGGAGGCCGAGCAGGCGATGGCATTGGGCGGCGAGGGCGTCGGTCTGCTGCGTTCGGAGTTTCTGTATCTGGAACGCAACACTGCGCCGAGCCATGACGAACAAGCGGTCACCTACAGCGCCATCGCCCGAGCGCTGGGGCCGGAACGCAATCTGGTGGTGCGCACGCTGGATGTCGGCGGTGACAAACCGCTGGCCTACGTGCCGATGGACAGCGAAGCCAACCCATTCCTGGGCATGCGCGGGATTCGCCTGTGCCTGGAGCGTCCTGAGTTGTTGCGTGAGCAGTTCAGAGCGATTCTGACCTGTGCCGGGCTGGCCCGTTTGCACATCATGCTGCCGATGGTCAGCCAACTGTCCGAGTTGCGCGAGGCGCGGCAGATGCTCGAAGAGGAAGCGCTGACACTGGGGCTCAAGGCGTTACCGAAGCTCGGCATCATGATCGAAGTTCCAGCGGCGGCGTTGATGGCCGATCTGTTCGCGCCCGAGGTGGACTTCTTCTCCATCGGTACCAACGACCTGACCCAGTACACCCTGGCCATGGACCGTGATCATCCGCGTTTGGCCAGTCAGGCCGACAGTCTCCACCCGGCTGTGCTGCGCTTGATCGCCAGTACCGTGAAAGCCGCTCATGCCCATGGCAAGTGGGTCGGCGTCTGCGGGGCACTGGCCTCCGAGACCCTGGCGGTGCCGCTGTTGTTGGGGCTGGGGGTGGATGAACTGTCGGTCAGCGTGCCATTGATCCCGGCGATCAAAGCGACGATTCGCGAAGTGGACCTGAGAGATTGCCACGTCATCGCTCAACACGTTTTGGGCCTGGAAAGTGCCGAGCAGGTACGTGAAGCCTTGCAGCGGCATCAACAGACGGCCGTCGTCACCTCATTGGTTTTGGAGAGCTGAATATGTTCGAGAAAATGCAGCGGGCGTTCTGGAAAGCCCTGACGCCGGATCTGGTGGTGGATCAGTCCAAAGCGGTTGTTCAGCCGCAAGGTTCTTCAACGTTGGAACCTGAAGTTCTGGCCGCACTGGGTGGGTTGAATAACCTCAAATCCCAACAGCGAATTGCCCTGACGCGGGTGCGGGTTGAACTGCACGATGAGGCGCAGCTGGACCCGGTGGCCTTGCGTGCGGCCGGTGTGCCGGGAGTGATGGCGTTGGCGGGTGGGGTCGTTCACTTGGTAATGGGATTGGAGGCATAAGCGGATCCTGTGGCGAGGGAGCTTGCTCCCGCTGGGCTGCGAAGCGGCCCTGAAATCTACCACCGCGGTTTGTCAGACAGACCGCATTCACCGGTTTTACGACCGCTTCGCGGCCGATCGCGGGCAAGCCTCGCTCCCACATTTGACCGCATTCCTCTTTAAGACTCCGATCCAATGTGGGAGCGAGGCTTGCCCGCGAAGGCGTCCTCTCAGGCGACACAAATCTCTCTGCCCTTACTGTTTCTCAATTGCGGGTGTATCGTATTCGCCTTTTGCGGGCGCAGGCCCGCTGCTGATACGTGAGGTAGTTGAGTCCATGTCCTTTTCCCGTCGACAAATACTCGGTGGCCTGGCCGGTCTTGTGGTGGTTGGCGTCGGGGCGGGTGGCGCATCGCGCTATTGGCTGGGGAAGATGGCCGACGCTGATGCAGGCCACGATTACGAGCTGATTGCCGCCCCTCTGGACGTTGAACTGGTCGCCGGACACAAAACCGAGGCCTGGGCCTTTGGCCCCTCGGCGCCGGGCACCGAGTTGCGGGTGCGTCAGGGCGAGTGGCTGCGGGTGCGCTTCATCAACCACCTGCCGGTCGCTACCACCATTCACTGGCACGGTATTCGTCTGCCGCTGGAGATGGACGGCGTACCCTACGTTTCGCAACTGCCAGTCTTGCCTGGCGAGTATTTCGACTACAAATTCCGCGTGCCGGACGCTGGCAGCTACTGGTATCACCCTCACGTCAATAGCAGCGAGGAGCTGGGCCGTGGGCTGGTCGGGCCGCTGATCATCGAAGAGCGCGAGCCCACCGGTTTCAAGTACGAGCGCACCTTGAGCCTGAAGAGTTGGCACGTCGATGAAGAAGGTGCCTTCGTTCCCTTCAGTATTCCCCGTGAAGCGGCTCGCGGTGGTACAGCCGGGCGCCTGTCGACCATCAACGGCGTATCGCAAGCGGTGGTCGACCTCCCGGCCGGGCAGATCACCCGGGTGCGTTTGCTCAACCTCGATAACACGCTGACTTATCGCATCAACATTCCTGACGTCGAAGCGCAGATCTATGCGCTGGACGGCAATCCCATTGAGCCGCGGCCGCTGGGCAAGGAATACTGGCTAGGACCTGGCATGCGCATCTGCCTGGCGATCAAAGCGCCGCCGGCCGGTGAAGAGCTGTCCCTGCGCAACGGCCCGGTACGCCTCGGCACCTTCCGTTCGGTGGCCAACAACGATGCGCCGACCCAGTGGCCACCGGCGCTGCCGGCCAATCCGATCTCCGAGCCGGACATCGCTAACGCCGAGAAACTCAACTTCAACTTCGAGTGGGTTGGCTCGGTCTCGGTGAACGTGGACAATGGCAAGCGGCCAAGCCTGTGGCAGATCAATGGCAAGGCCTGGGACATCACCGACAAGACTTGCGCCGACCGCCCGATCGCTACGCTCAAGAAGGGCAAGAGCTACATTTTCGAATTGAAGAACATGACTCAGTATCAGCACCCGGTTCACTTGCATGGCATGAGCTTCAAGGTCATCTCCTCGAACCGCAAGAAGATCACTCCGTACTTCACCGACACCTACCTACTGGGTAAAAACGAGCGGGCTCGCGTCGCGCTGGTGGCGGATAATCCGGGGGTGTGGATGTTCCACTGCCATGTGATCGACCATATGGAAACCGGCCTGATGGCCGCTATCGAGGTCTC
>JAPLSD010000706.1 GCA_026398835.1 Pseudomonas sp. | reverse complement strand
TGGTTCATGATTGCTACGCCAAAGACGTCATCGTCGAGCGTCATCGTCATCGTTATGAAGTGAACAACAATCTGCTGCCGAGCCTGATCGAAGCCGGTCTGAAAATCTCCGGTCGTTCCGGCGATGGCGCGTTGGTTGAAGTGGTTGAAGCACCGGATCATCCATGGTTCGTCGCTTGCCAGTTCCACCCTGAGTTCACCTCGACACCGCGCGACGGTCACCCGTTGTTCAGTGGCTTCGTCAAGGCTGCTTTGACTCAACATCAGAAGAAGGCTTGATTCCATGGCACAGAAAATCATCCGCGTCGGCAACATCGAGATCGCCAACGATAAGCCGATGGTGCTGTTCGGTGGCATGAATGTGCTGGAAAGTCGCGACATGGCCATGCAGGTCTGTGAAGAGTACGTAAAGGTTACCGAGAAACTCGGTATTCCTTACGTGTTCAAGGCCAGCTTCGACAAGGCCAACCGCTCGTCCGTGACCTCTTACCGTGGCCCAGGCCTGGAAGAAGGTATGCGGATTTTCCAGGACATCAAAGAAGCGTTCGGCGTGCCGATCATTACTGATGTCCATGAGCCTGAGCAGGCTGCTGTGGTTGCCGAGGTCTGCGACATCATCCAGTTGCCGGCCTTCCTGTCGCGTCAGACTGACCTGGTGGTGGCCATGGCCAAGACCGGCGCGGTAATCAACATCAAGAAAGCCCAATTCCTCGCCCCTCATGAAATGAAACATATCCTGAGCAAGTGCGTAGAAGCGGGTAACGATCAGTTGATCCTCTGCGAGCGCGGTTCGAGTTTCGGCTACAACAACCTGGTTGTGGACATGCTCGGCTTCGGCATCATGAAGCAGTTCGAATACCCGGTGTTTTTCGACGTGACCCATGCGCTGCAAATGCCTGGTGGTCGCTCCGATTCCGCTGGCGGTCGTCGCGCCCAGGTCACTGACCTGGCCAAGGCGGGCATGAGCCAGTCGTTGGCTGGATTGTTCCTCGAAGCGCATCCGGACCCGGACAACGCCAAATGCGACGGCCCTTGTGCCTTGCGTCTGGACAAGCTGGAGCCATTCCTGGCTCAGCTCAAGGCTTTGGATGAACTGGTGAAGAGTTTTCCGACAGTAGAAACCGCGTAAACCTGATTTCTCCGGTAAAGTACCGCACGATTATTTCTCAGGCCTCCGTGCCTGAGGCTTATCGTCCGCAAGTGTGCCCGCTACCCAACACTTGCCGGCGATAAAAGATTTCCTTCAGCTGCGTCGTTTTCGTCAACTTTGGAGTGTTTACAACAATGGCAAAAATCGTCGACATCAAAGGTCGTGAAGTTCTCGACTCCCGTGGCAATCCCACCGTCGAAGCGGACGTGCTTCTCGATAACGGCATCATCGGCAGCGCATGCGCGCCGTCCGGTGCTTCCACTGGCTCGCGTGAAGCACTCGAGCTGCGTGATGGCGACAAGAGCCGTTACCTGGGCAAGGGAGTGCTCAAAGCTGTAGCCAACATCAACGGTCCGATCCGTGACCTGTTGCTGGGTAAAGACCCGGTTGACCAGCAGGCATTGGACCGCGCGATGATCGCGCTGGACGGTACCGAAAACAAGGCAACCCTGGGCGCCAACGCGATCCTCGCCGTTTCCCTGGCTGCGGCCAAGGCAGCAGCACATGATCAGGACCTGCCGCTGTACGCTCACATCGCCAACCTCAACGGTACTCCGGGTGTTTACTCGATGCCGGTTCCGATGATGAACATCATCAACGGTGGCGAGCACGCCGATAACAACGTCGACATCCAGGAATTCATGGTTCAGCCGGTTGGCGCCAAGACATTCTCCGAAGCGTTGCGTATGGGCACCGAGATTTTCCATCACCTCAAAGCTGTGCTGAAGGCCCGTGGTCTGAGCACTGCCGTCGGTGACGAAGGTGGTTTCGCGCCGAACCTGGCTTCCAACGAAGACGCTTTGAAAGTGATCTCCGAAGCCGTGGCCAATGCCGGTTACAAGCTGGGCACCGACGTGACCCTGGCTCTGGACTGTGCAGCCAGCGAATTCTACGAAGACGGCAAGTACAACCTGTCCGGCGAAGGCCAGGTGTTCACCGCTGAAGGATTTGCCGATTACCTCAAAGGCCTGACCGAGCGTTACCCGATCATCTCCATCGAAGACGGCCTGGACGAGTCCGACTGGGCTGGCTGGAAAATCCTCACCGACAAGATCGGCGAGAAGACCCAGCTGGTAGGCGACGACCTGTTTGTGACCAACACCAAGATCCTGAAAGAAGGCATCGATAAAAAGATCGCCAACTCGATCCTGATCAAGTTCAACCAGATCGGCACCCTGACCGAAACCCTGGAAGCCATCCAGATGGCCAAGGCCGCTGGTTACACCGCTGTGATCTCGCACCGCTCCGGCGAAACCGAAGATTCGACCATTGCCGACCTGGCCGTGGGTACTGCAGCGGGCCAGATCAAAACCGGTTCGCTGTGCCGTTCCGACCGCGTTTCCAAGTACAACCAACTGCTGCGTATCGAAGAGCAGTTGAATGGCAAAGCCAAGTACAACGGTCGCAGCGAGTTCCGCGGCTGATTGGTAAATGGTAAAAAGACACCGGATTGTGTCGGAAAAATCGCTACAGCGATGAATTTGCCACTAATCTGATGCCTTATAAGCACAAGCCTGGTTCTTCCAGGCTTCGTGCTATTAGTCGTTTCAAAGTTGTTGGCATGGCTGTCTTTTTTCACTGGAAACCCGATATTCGATGCGCAGTCCCAATTGGTTGTTCCTCGTCTTGCTCTTGCTGCTGGCTGGCCTGCAGTACCGCCTGTGGGTGGGGAATGGCAGTCTGGCGCAGGTAGCCGAACTGACTCAGCAAATTGCTGACCAGCACGCCGAAAACGCAACGTTGCTGGAGCGCAACCGGGTCATGGATGCGGAAGTCCTCGAGTTGAAAAAAGGTATGGAGACCGTTGAAGAACGGGCTCGCCATGAGTTGGGTATGGTCAAGGAGGGTGAAACCCTCTACCAGTTGGCCCAATGATTCAGACGTTACCAGCCTTCTGGGCCGTGATTCCTGCCGCGGGCGTCGGTGCCCGTATGGCCGCGGACCGTCCCAAGCAATATCTGCAACTGGGTGGACGCACAATTCTCGAACACAGCCTCGGCTGTTTCCTCGATCATCCGGCCTTAAAGGGGCTGGTGGTCAGTCTTGCTATGGATGACCCCTATTGGCCAACCCTGGCTTGCGCCCGTGACCCGCGAATTCAGCGGGTGGATGGTGGCCAGGAGCGCTCGGGCTCGGTACTCAACGCGTTGCTTCATTTGCATGCACAAGGTGCTGCCGACGAGGACTGGGTGTTGGTCCACGATGCCGCGCGGCCAAACCTTTCCCGCGATGATTTGGACAAACTGCTGATTGAACTGGCGGACGATCCTGTCGGCGGGCTATTGGCTGTGCCGGCACGCGACACCCTGAAGCGCGTCGACAAGCAGGGGCGAGTGGTCGAAACCGTTGATCGCAGTTTGATCTGGCAAGCCTATACACCGCAGATGTTTCGTCTCGGTGCGTTGCATCGAGCCTTGGCTGACAGTCTGGTGGCGGATGTGACAATCACCGATGAGGCCTCGGCCATGGAGTGGGCAGGTTTGGCTCCACGCTTGATCGAAGGTCGCGCGGACAACATCAAAGTCACCCGCCCCGAAGACCTTGAATGGCTACGCCAACGCTGGGCAAAGAGCTTTGCGTAGCAGTCGCGCCTACTCCAGATACTCCGGTCTTTTGGCCAATCCTTCCTTCAGATAATCCACCAGCTTGCGCACCTTGGGCGACAGATGCCGTTGCTGCGGATAAAGCGCCCAAACGGCTGTATTCGGCGGCTGATGAGCTTCGAGCAGGGAAATCAACCTGCCGTTATTGAGATGCTCCAGCACGTAATAGTCCGGCAACTGACACAGCCCCACGCCTTGTAACGCGGCATCCAGCACTGCCTGCCCACTGTTGCAGCGCCAGTTTCCCTGCACACGTTGCGAAAACTCCCGCCCGTTCTGTTCCAGCTGCCAGATATCCGAACTGCCGATCAGGCAGTTATGCCGACTCAGTTCGGACAAACTGTGCGGCCGGCCATAACGTTCGAGATATGACGGTGAGGCGCACAGATACATGCGCCGTGGTGCCAGGCGAGTGGCGACCAGTCGCGAGTCCTGCAGGCGGCCCAAGCGGATCGCCAGATCCAGACCTTCATGCACCAGATCGAGCGGGCGGTTGCTCAGCTCGATATCCACTCGCAGTTGTGGATAGAGCCCCATGAAACTGGTCACCAACGGCACAATAAAGCGCTCACCGTAAGCCACGGCACAGGTCATGCGCAGCATGCCTTTGGGTTCGCTGGTCAGGTCACCGACTGCGCGCAAAGCCTCTTCGCGACCATCCTGCAAACGCTGGCAATGCTGCAAGAAGGTCTGTCCGGCCTCGGTCAGAGTGACCCGTCGGGTGCTTCGGTAGAGCAGGCGGGTTTGCAGGCGCTCCTCGAGTCGGACGATCTGCCGGCTGATGTGCGACGACGAAACACCAAGGCGTTCGGCGGCTGCGGTGAATTGGCTGCATTCGGCGACGGCGACAAACTCGTCGATGCCTTCCCAGCCCCAGCGATTCTCATTCATAAAGAGACTTGCATGCAGATTATCCCTGTGTGGCAATAATGTTTTGCTTTTGATCGGATTATTCATCGTCAGGCAATGTTTTACACTCCTTGTCTCGTTTTTATTCACTGGAGAAGCTGGATGATCAAGTCGCGCGCTGCCGTTGCCTTCGAGGCCAAGAAACCCCTTGAGA
>JAPLSD010000566.1 GCA_026398835.1 Pseudomonas sp. | reverse complement strand
GGGTGCCGAGGCTGAAGCCTTCGGACAGGTCATGGGTGACCATGAACACCGTCAGTTGTGTCTCGCGCCACAGCTCCAGCAGCAGGCTGTGCATGTCTTTGCGAATGCCCGGGTCGAGGGCGCCGAAGGGCTCATCGAGCAATAACACGCGGGGTTTCATGATCAGCGCCTGGGCGATGGCCAGCCGTTGCTGCATGCCACCGGACAGTTGCGCCGGGTATTTGTCCAGTGCGTGACCAAGGCCGACTTTGTGCAGCAGCACGGCGGCCTGTTCCCGTGCTTCGCGCTTGGCGCTGCCGAACAAGCGCCCGAGCAGCGGCGAGCATGGCAGCTCAAGACCGAGGGCGACGTTGTCCAGCACCGTCAAATGCGGGAACACCGAGTAACGCTGAAACACTACGCCACGGCTGGCATCCGGTTCGCTGGCCAGCGCCTTGCCGTCCAGCAGAATCTCGCCGCGACTGGCTTTTTCCTGCCCCAGCAGCAACCGCAGAAAGGTCGACTTGCCGCAACCCGAAGCCCCCACCAAGGTGCAGAACTCACCCTCGTTGACGCTGAGGTTGAGCCGTTCGAGCACCACCTGATCAGCGTATTGCTGCCAGACATTGTTCACGGTGATGAAGCTCATGCGCGCGCCCCCTCATACCAGGGGAACGCCCGTTGGGTCAGGCGCTTGAGCCCCCAGTCCATCAGCCAGGCGAGCAGGGTGATCCACACCACGTACGGCAGAATCACGTCCATTGCCAGGTAGCGACGCACCAGAAAAATCCGGTAGCCCAAGCCGTCGGTGGAAGCGATGGCTTCTGCGGCGATCAAAAACAGCCACGCTGAACCGAGCATCAGCCGCAGTGATATCAGCAGACGTGGCAGCAGTTGCGGCAGGACCACTCGCAGAATCACCGTCCAGGTCGAGGCACCGAGGGTCTGGGCCTTGATCAGCAGCTCGACCGGGATTTCCCGGGCGCGCTGTTCCAGATCACGGGCCAGGCAGGGGGTGATGCCGATCACGATCAGCATCACTTTTGACCACTCACCCAGACCAAAAACGATGAACAGAATCGGCAGGATCGCCAGCGGCGGTACCATCGACAGCACGGTCAGCAAGGGCGACAACGGCGCGCCGAACAACGGCAGTGTTCCGGCGGCGATGCCCAGACAGAGCCCGGCCAGGGCGCTGATGCCCAGGCCGATAGCCAACCGCTGGAGACTGGCGCCCGTGTCCTGCCACAGCAGATATTCGCCGCTGCGCAGGTCGGCGGTGAAGGCCAGGCGTTTCACCGCGTCAGTCATTTGCACGGCACTGGGCAGCAGCTTGTCGTTGGGGTTGTCCGTCAGCCGCTCGGCCGAGCCCATGAAATAGGCGAACAGCACCAGGGCGAACGGCAGGATTACCAACAACAGGCGACTCGGGCGATCCGGGTGGCGATTGATCAGGCGCATGGCCGTGTCCTCCGGTTACCTACAACGCGGCTCACAGCTTGGCGTCGGCGGCCAGTTGCACATAGCTCGGGTCGAAATGCAGCTTGAGGTTGGCCTTGTCGCCACTGGTCACGCCATTGGCAAAGGACATGCCGACAGCGCTGGTATCCTTGGCGCCTTCACCGAGAAGCCCGTGCTGGAAGGAAAACTCGGCGACCTTGCGCATGGTGTTCGGCAGTTGCGCGCTGGTCGCGAAATCGAGTGCTTCTTTAGGTGTGGAAAACAACTTGGTGGTGTCCAGTTGCGACTGGAAGCCCGGCAGGTCGGTACCCGACGCTTTGGCCATGTGTTGCAGCGCTGCGGTGCTGGCAGCGGACTTGGCGTTCATCAGCCCAACCACTTCAAACCAGGCGCCGGTCAGTGCCTTGCCCAGTGCCGGGTTGTCCTTAAGGGTCTGGGTGTTGACGACCATCATGTCCATGATTTCGCCGGGAACCTTGCTCGAGTCGAACACCTGGGTAACGCCGGGCTTGGCTTTGATGTCCGACAGCATCGGGTTCCAGGTGGTGACGGCGTGTACTTGATCGGTGTTGAAGGCGGCAGAAATGTCGGCGTCGGAGGTGTTGACCACCTTCAGGTCTTTCTCGGTGAGATCGACCGAGTCCAGCGCGCGCGCCAACAGGTAGTGGGAGACCGACAGCTCGACCAGATTGACGTTCATGCCTTTAAGGTCGCTGACAGTCTTGCCTTCACCTTTGAGTACGATGCCGTCGTTGCCATTGGAGAAGTCGCTGACGATCAGCGCGGTGCTTTCGACGCCTCCGGCAGCGGGGATGGTCAGCGCGTCCATGTTGGTCATGGTGCAACCGTCGAACTGGCCGGCGGTGTACTGGTTGATCGATTCGACATAGTCATTGAGCTGCACCACATCGATTTTGATGCCGTACTTTTTCGCCCATTTGTCGACGATGCCTTGGGTGCCTGCGTATTCCCAGGGCATCCAACCGGCGTAGATAGTCCAGCAGACGCTGAAGTGGTCTTTCTGTGCAGCCTGGGACGAGAAGCTCACGAGGGCCGCGAAAGCGGCGGCGATCAGGGCGGGTAAACGAAGTTGGGACATGGATGGTTCTCCAGTTGATCAAGGGCGGACAGGAGCACGCGGCACCGCGAACGGTGTCTTGTCTCCCGGGCTTTTATCCCGCCGTGTAACCTCAACTGGAGGTCGCTGACTCTCGGACCAGCCACTCGCCTAAGCGAGCCGGAACCCTAGTCAGCCATTGCAAATTGTGGTGCCGCGAACCTGTGATGACTCCTGCACGCTTTTGACTAAGCGAGAGGCGTGCCAAGTGTCGCCAAGTATTGATCTAGAGGGTTTGGTGAAAATACAGAGGGGGAGGCGCGAGGGAGATCATGCTTTGTTGTGGTGCTCGTCGCACTGGGATGGGGCGATCATGGCTTTGCGCTAGTTGTATAAAAGTGTATCAAAAACGCACCAGATTCCGATTTTGTTGTCAGATGTTTCGACAGCCAGCCAAATGTTGGTTGTCGCCGACCAGCGTCGCTGGTGTGTGCTCTTTCGCGGTCCAGGAGGCCGCCATGTATCGACGACTTCTTCTGATTGCTTTATTGGGTTTGTCTATTTCTGCGTGTGTGCCCTATTACGAGGATGGAGGATCGAGCTACTACCGTTCCGAGGTCTATACCCAGCCGGCCCCGGCTTATTATTACGGAGGCGGGTCTTACTATCGTGACCGGGACCGTTACTACTCACCGTCGCCGCGGTATTACCAGCCAGCTCCACGGTACTACCAACCGGCTCCACGCTATTACCAATCGGCTCCGCGCTCAGAGGACAGGTCTGATTCGAACCGAGGTTGGGATTCCCATGATCGCCATGGAGACAATCGCCAAGGAGACAATCGTCAGAGGGACAACCGACATGGCGATAACCGTCAGGGAGACAACCGACATGGCGATGAACACCGCAATGTACGTGAAGATCACAGAGACAATAGTCGAGACCGCGACTGGCGCCGCTAAGCACTACCGTTATCGAGCGGCGCATCAAGCGCCGCTTTTTTTTGCCTGGGGTTTTAGTAGTCGGACAAATCCGCCAGCGGATGCCGACCTTCCCATACCTTGTGGAAATGCGCCTCGACCACCGCTTCCGGGATCGCATTGATATCGGGCCAGTGCCAATGGGGCTTCTGATCCTTGTCGATCAGCCGTGCGCGTACCCCTTCGCTGAATTCCGGATGACGACAGCAGTTCAGGCTCATGGTGTATTCCATCTGGAATACCTGGGCCAGCGACAAATGGCGGGCGCGGACAATCTGCTCCCAGACCAGATGTGCGGTCAGCGGGCAGCCCTCGCTCAGGGTTCTTGCGGCACGGCTGAGCAGAACGTCGTTGTGATCGCGAAGCTGGCTGATGGCGCGCCAGGCACAGCGCACATCACTCACATCGAGCAACTCGTCGATCTGCTGACGTCGCGGTAGCCACTGGGCTGGCGGTAGTTGCCCGATGGCTTCCTGCTGCAAGGCCTTGAGCAGGCTGTTGAGCTGCATGGGTGTCTGTTCTTGCCAATTCAGTTGCAGCAGCCCTTCGATCAGTTCTTCTTGCTGTTCATCCAGCAGAAAACGGTCGGCCAGGTCCAGATCGATCGCATCGCGGCCATTCATATGGGCGCCGGTCAAACCGAGGAACAACCCGAGCTTGCCCGGCAGGCGCGCGAGAAACCAACTGGCGCCGACATCCGGGTACAAGCCGATGCTGATTTCCGGCATGGCCAAACGACTGCTCGGCGTTACGATGCGGATGTTGGCACCCTGCAACAGCCCCAGGCCGCCGCCGAGTACGTACCCATGGCCCCAGCAGATCAGCGGTTTCGGGTAGGTGTGCAGGCTGTAGTCGAGGCGGTACTCCGCCGCAAAGAAGTGTCCGGCCAAGGGCGGGACTTCGCCGGGGTGAGCACGGCAGGCCTCAACCAGGCTGCGCACTTCACCGCCGGCGCAAAAAGCTTTGGCGCCGTTGCCGCGCAACAGCACGCAAACGATTTGCGGATCTTTGGCCCAGGCGTCCAGGCGTTCGCTCAAGATATGGATCATTGGCAGGGAAAGGGCGTTCAGGGACTTTTCGGCATCCAGGCTGGCGATGCCGATGCGCGCGCCGTCGGTGCCGGTCAGTTCTTCGAAGTGCAGATTCATCGTGACCTCGATTTAGAAATTAAGCATTCAGTATGATCGCTATACGGGAAAGTGCCGGTTCCGCGTCAGATCAATTGACAAGCGTGACGGGCTTTCCTAGGGTGCGCCCATTGTTTTTTCTGGACCAGGCGATGACTTCTGACGACCGTATCAAACTCGAACCGAGCTGGAAGGAGGCACTGCGTGC
>JAPLSD010000235.1 GCA_026398835.1 Pseudomonas sp. | reverse complement strand
CGAAATTCTTCCAGAAGCCTTTGTATTGCTCAGGCTCGTTCTTCGCCAGCTTATCCAGCATGTCGAGAACACGCTTGGTCAGCGCCGACTTCATGGAGTCGATGATCGGGTCTTTCTGCAGGATTTCCCGCGACACGTTCAACGACAAGTCGTTGGAGTCGACCACACCTTTGATGAAGCGCAGGTACAGCGGCAGGAACGACTCAGTGTGATCCATGACAAATACGCGCTGCACATACAGCTTCAAGCCGCGTGGCGCTTCACGCTGATGCAGGTCAAACGGAGCACGGGCAGGTACATAAAGCAGCGAGCTGTATTCCAGCTTGCCTTCAACCTTGTTGTGACTCCAGCTCAGCGGGTTTTCGAAATCGTGGGCAACGTGCTTGTAAAACTCCTGGTATTCCGCCTCCGCAACCTCAGTGCGCGGACGGGTCCACAGCGCGCTGGCGCGGTTGACGGTTTCCCATTCAAGCGCAGGCGCCTCTTCGCCTTCTGCAGCAGCCTGTTCTTTCGGCAGCTCGATCGGCAAGGCGATGTGGTCAGAGTACTTCTTGATGATGTTGCGCAGACGCCAGCCATCAGCGAATTCGTTTTCACCGGATTTCAGGTGCAGCACGATGCGGGTACCGCGGTCGGCTTTCTCTAGGGTAGCAACTTCGAATTCGCCTTCCCCCTTGGACGACCAATGCACGCCTTCGCTGGCAGCGAGGCCAGCACGACGGCTGAACACATCGACTTTATCGGCAACAATGAACGCGGAGTAGAAACCGACGCCGAACTGACCGATCAGGTGCGAGTCTTTCTTCTGATCGCCCGAGAGATGTTTCATGAAATCGGCAGTGCCAGACTTGGCGATGGTCCCCAGGTGGGTGATCACATCTTCGCGGCTCATGCCGATGCCGTTGTCTTCGAGGGTGACGGTTTTCGCGTCTTTGTCGAAGCTCACACGGATTTTCAGCTCGGCGCCGCCTTCCAGCAAATCAGGCTTGGACAGCGCTTCGAAACGTAATTTGTCGACAGCGTCAGAGGCGTTCGAAATCAATTCGCGAAGGAAAATTTCCTTGTTGGAATACAGCGAATGGATCATGAGGTGCAGCAGTTGCTTTACCTCGGTCTGGAAGCCCAGGGTTTCCTTTTGAGTTTCCACGCTCATGGTCATCGTCATCAAACTCCAATTGGATGGCATTGGCCGCGCCCTAAAGGGTTGGCGGCGGGATGTCATCAAAGTTGGGGGCTAAGAACCGGATTTCAAGGGCTTGGGGTCTCTTCAATCTTGAAATGCGCGCGCGCCGTGGCAATCGGTTCGGCTTGAGTGCTCTGCCACGCGGTGATCGCGACGTTCGCCACCCGCCGCCCCTGACGGCAGACCTGGCATTTGGCATAGGTGTCGCGAAACTGCCCCGCTCGCAGGTAATCGAGGGAAAAGTCGATGATCTTCGGCACACCGGGAGAGCCGGTGAAGACCAACAAGTGCAACGCAGCGGTCAGCTCCATGAAACCGGCGATGACCCCGCCGTGAATGGCTGGCAATAGAGGATTACCTATGTTGTCCTTGTTGGCCGGAAGGCGAAACAGCAACTCATCCCCCAGGCGTGAGCACTCGACACCGATCAGTTTGGCATAGGGGATCAGCTCCAGCAGCGAGGCGTAATCGCCCTGCGCATGAGCCTTCTGCAATTGTTCCTTGAAGTCGTTCGTCATACCGCGCCGCCACTGATTGCACCGCCAAAGCCCTTTGTTCCTTTGATGCTCTTGCCCATGCGCATAAAGGTCCCCACCACATGGGCGATCGGATGTTCGGGGTCATCCTGATAGGCAAAACCGCGAGCGAATATCACGTCGGTGGTCACTCGATAGCACTGGGCAAAACCATAGACATCCTTGTGCGGTTCGGCGGGATGCATGTAGTCGATGCGCAGATCCAGGGTCGGGCAGACTTCGAATTCCGGCAGCACACATAAGGTTGCCATGCCGCAGGCGGTGTCCATCAACGACGTCAGCGCTCCGCCATGAATCACGCCGGTGTGCGGGTTTCCAACAATGTGCGGACTGTAGGGCAATATCACCGTAATGCCGTCCGTCGAGGCGCTGTGAATGCTTAGTCCTAGCACCTGACAATGGCGCAGGGCTGACAGAAAGCGCGTCGCACGCTCAAAAATGGGGCTTTGCGCCATTCGATTTACTCTCTTGTTAGTCGCGCCGCGGTGCATTTAATAACCCGCGTAAAAGTTCCATAACGAAGGCAGATTATATATCTGTGGATTTCAAGGAACTTAACCCATTGGTCTGTGCTCGAAAGGCCATTCACTAAGGAGAAACAACCCATGCGTAAGACTTTAGCTATTGCCTTGATGTTGACCGCTACCCTCGGTCTCGCTGCTTGCGGTAAAAAAGCCGAGGACAAAGCTCAAGCTACTAACCAACCTGCTGAGCAAGCCCAGCAGAAAATGAGCGAAGCTCAGGATAAAGTGAACGAGGCGGCGAAAGAAAACGCCGATGCTGCCAAAGATCAGGCTGATTCCAACAAAGCAGCCACCGAAGCAACCGCGCCAGCAGAAAAGCCTAAATACTAATCCGGTTTTAGCGCGATTCAAAAATAAAGCCCGCCTGATGCGGGCTTTACTTTGTCCAAAAAATGTTCAGACCAGCACAGTGCGAAACGTCGGACTAATCATCAATAACAACGAACACACTAATCCAACAAACCAGATCAGACTGCGTTGCCAGGCCAGGTCCGCCCAATAGCACACCAAGTAAATCACTCGCGCGATCACAAAGATGATTGCCAACCAGTCGATCAACCATCCTGCCGTCTGCGTGGTATGGGCCATCAACACCCCCACCGCAAATAATATGAAAGCTTCAAAGCTGTTTTGATGTGCTGCAACAGCGCGGGCGCCAAACCCGGTCAACTGTGCTTGCTGATGGCGTGGCAGATGGTTGTCATAACCGCCCTGTGCTTGCATTTCCCTGGCTACCGGAATTTTGGCGATGAAAATCAGCAGTGCACTGATGAACACACACCAGAACGGAGTACTCATCAACTCATCTCCTTGCTCACATCAGGCAATGGTGCCTCTGTAGGGGTATAGACCATGACGTCCAATACGTCGGAATGAAACTCCCGTCGATATAACACCAGCACTACGCCGGCACTCATCAACATGAACAGCCAGGGACTGACGAACCAGGCCAGCATGGTCATTCCGAAATAATAAGAGCGCAGGCCGAAGTTGAACTGGTTGGCGGCCATAGAGATCACCCGCGCCGCACGCATGGCAAAAGCTTTACGCTCTTGCTCCGAGACGTGTCGCTCGCCAATCATTGGTGCCGAGCCAATCAGAATCGCCGCGAAGTTGTACTGACGCATGCACCAGCTGAATGTAAAGAAGGCATAGACAAAGACCAACGCCAGGCACAGCAGTTTGATCTCCGACATCCCCTGAGAAGCTTGTTGCACCATTGGAATGTCCGCCAACAGCGACACCGCTCGCTCGGAGGCGCCTAGCACGGTGAGAATACCGGCCAGGATAATCAGTGTGCTCGAGGCAAAGAACGACGCGTTGCGCTCCAGGTTGCCCACCACACTGGCGTCGGCGATGCGGTTGTCGCGCAATAGCATGCGGCGCATCCAGTCTTCGCGGTACAGGTGCAATACGCTGGCCAGACACGCAGTATCACGGCCCTTCCAGGTCGCGTAACGGGTGTAACCGCCCCAGCAAATGGCGAACCAGAGCGCGGCGAGGATATGGATAAAATTGGCGTGAACGAACGACATGCGCCTCCCTGAATGGTGTTGGCAGATGAACAAACAACAATGAGCACTGCTTCGACGTTAGTACATAGAAAAAGACACGACCCGTCGCCCATAAAAAATGCCCCGTATCGATTGATACGGGGCATTTCCATTTTTCCAGAGAACTGCTTGTGGCGGGCCCTGGAAGCTTTAAGCCAAAGCTTCGCTGCGCTTGCCCAGCAGGCGGTCGCAGACCACTGCAACCACCAGCGTGAACGCTGAAGGCACCAACCACGCCAGACCTTGCTCACTGAGCGGCAGGTGCGACAGCTGGGTTGGCATCCAGTCCGCCAGACCTGCGCCTTTCAATGCGTCGATCAGGCCGAACAGGAACGACACCAGCATCACCGGGCCAACGATGCGCCCCTGCTCCTGCCAGAAGTCCTTGCAGAAGCTCAGAGCCACCAGGGCAATGCAGGGCGGGTAGATCGCCGTCAGCACCGGGATGGAGAACTGGATCAGCTTGGTCAGGCCCAGGTTAGACACCAGCAACGAGAACGCAGCGAGGATAATCACCAGGGTCTTGTAGGACAGTGGCAGCACCCGGCTGAAGTACTCGGCACAGGCGCAGGTCAGACCGACCGCAGTCACCAGACACGCCAGGGAAATCAGCACCGCAAGGAAGCCGCTGCCCAGGGAGCCAAAGGTGTGTTGCACATAAGCGTGCAATACCGCCGCGCCATTGGCTGCGCCAGCGGCAACTTCATGGCTGCCCGCCCCCAGACGGAACAGGCTGATGTACACCAGCGCCAGACCCACACCGGCGATCAGCCCGGCAATGATCGCGTAACGGGTAATCAAGCGAGGTGACTCGACACCACGGGAGCGAATGGCGTTAACAATGACGATACCGAACACCAGCGCGCCCAGGGTATCCATGGTCAAGTATCCATTGATAAAACCTTGGGAGAACGGTGCAGCCACGTACTCAGGGGTTGCGGTGCCGATATCACCCGCTGGCAAGGCAAAGGCTGCAATGCCCAGCGCGGCGAGCGCGATAATCTTCAACGGCGCCAGGAAGCGTCCGACGGTATCCAGCAGACGGCCCGGGTACAGCGAAATGAAGAACACCAACAGGAAATACACTGAGCTGTAGAGGAACAGGGCCAGTGGGCTCTCACCGGTCAACGGTGCCAGACCCACTTCAAAGGACACCGTCGCTGTGCGCGGTGTAGCGAACAATGGGCCGACTGCCAGATAGCACACGGCAGCCAACAGGCCACCGGCGACTTTACCGATCGGACTGCTCAGGGCGTCCATCGCACCACCGACCTTGGCCAGCGCGACGACGGTGATCACCGGCAAACCCACCGCGGTAATCAGAAAACCCAACGCCGCCATCCAGACATGAGGCCCGGACTGCAAACCGACGATAGGCGGGAAGATGATATTGCCGGCCCCGACGAACAGGGCAAACGTCATAAAACCAAGTGCCAGGATGTCCTGGCCTTTCAACACTTTCATTAAGGAAATACCACACTACTGAATCGGAATTTAGAGAGGGATTTCCCTATGGATGAGGGAAATGCTG
>JAPLSD010000146.1 GCA_026398835.1 Pseudomonas sp. | reverse complement strand
GCCCGCCTCGTCGCCATGCTCCATGCCCTCTACGCCAACGCGGCTCAGGGTGGTGTTGGTGGCGATCACCGCATCCATGCCCGTCTCGATCAAGGCTTGCGCCACCTGCACGGTTTCTTCGTCGGTCATGTCCGGAGCGATTTTGATCGCCAGCGGCACACGTTTGCCGTGGCGCTGCGCCAGGTCTTCCTGGCGTTGGCGCAGGGCTTCGAGCAGCTGCTTGAGCGAGTCACCGAATTGCAGGCTGCGCAGGCCCGGCGTGTTCGGCGAGCTGACATTGACTGTCACATAGCTGGCATGGGCGTAAACTTTATCCAGGCAGATCAGGTAATCATCGACCGCGCGCTCAACCGGCGTGTCGAAGTTCTTGCCGATATTGATGCCCAGAATGCCCTTGTATTTGGCCGCCGCGACCCGTGCCAGCAAGTGATCGACACCGAGGTTGTTGAAACCCATGCGGTTGATGATCGCCTCGGCTTCCGGCAAGCGGAAAATCCGTGGTTTCGGATTACCCGGCTGTGGACGCGGGGTGATGGTGCCGATCTCGACGAAGCCGAAACCCAACTGGGCAAAACCATCGATGGCCGCGCCATTCTTGTCCAGGCCTGCCGCCAGACCCACCGGGTTGGGAAAATCCAGCCCCATGACGTTCACCGGCACCCGCGCTGGCGCCTTGCACAGCAAGCCATTGAGGCCCAAACGCCCGCCCGCGCCGATCAGGTCCAGAGACAGATCGTGGGAGGTTTCCGGGGAAAGTTTGAACAACAGCTGACGGGCCAGGGTGTACATGGGCGGGCTTGACTCGGTTGGCGGCGAAAAGAGGCGGCGATTATAGCCGGGCAACGGGGCCGCAAGCGAGGTACGCGATGAAATCAACGGTGAATGGCATATGCCTTGCACCATCGATTGCATCAGCACTCATGCCAACGGCGGGATGAGTCCCAAGTTGTTATTGAACAGGACAACGGCGTCGTCACCCGGCTTTGCTTTGGCAACGGACCTGGTTACGACGCTTTTTTATGGAAGGTGAATACCCGATGAATGAATTTCCAGCAGGCCCCTTGGCCTGGGTCAACGGCAGCGATGCCCCGGAAAAGAGCGCAATCAACCTGGGCTTCATGGCCCTGAGCGATTGCGCCTCGGTGGTGGTCGCCGCCACTCAGGGTTTCGCCCAGCCCTATGGCCTGACCCTCAACCTCAAGCGCCAATCATCCTGGGCTAACCTGCGGGACAAACTGGTCAGCGGCGAGCTGGATGCCGCCCACAGCCTTTATGGCTTGATCTACGCCGTGCATCTGGGCATCGGTGGTGTGGCCGCCACCGATATGGCAGTGCTGATGGGCCTGAACCAGAACGGCCAAAGCATCAACCTGTCCCACGGCCTGCAAACCCTGGGCGTGACCAGTCCTGAAGCACTGGACCGGCACGTGCACCAAAGTCGCGCAAAGCTGACCTTCGCCCAGACTTTCCCCACCGGCACTCACGCCATGTGGCTCTATTATTGGCTGGCCAGCCAAGGCATCCATCCATTGCAGGATGTCGACAGCGTGGTAGTGCCGCCACCGCAAATGGTCGCGCACCTGCAGGCCGGACGCATCGACGGTTTTTGTGTCGGCGAGCCGTGGAGCGCCAGCGCGGTGAAGCAGGACCTGGGTTTCACCATGGCCACCAGCCAAACCATCTGGCCCGATCATCCGGAAAAAGTGCTGGGCTGCACCCGCGCGTTTGTCGAGCAGTACCCCAATACCGCCCGCGCACTGGTCATGGCGATCCTCGAAGCCAGTCGTTTTATCGAACAGAGCACCGAGAACCGTCAAAGCACCGCGCAACTGTTGAGCGCCCGCGAGTACCTGGACGCACCCGTGGGCTGCATCCAGCCACGTTTGCTCGGTGACTATGCCGACGGCCTTGGCAATCGCTGGCAAGACCCTCATGCGCTGCGCTTTCATGGCGCCGGCGAGGTCAATCTGCCATACCTCTCTGATGGCATGTGGTTCATGACCCAATTCCGCCGCTGGGGCTTATTGCGTGATGACCCGGATTACCTCGGCGTCGCCCGCCAGGTTCAGCAACTGGAGCTGTTCCGCGAGGCAGCCACTGCTGTTGGCGTCAGTCACACTGGCGAGACGATGCGCAGCAGCCAATTGATCGACGGTAAAATCTGGGACGGTTCGGACCCGGCCGGTTATGCCCGCAGCTTCACACTGCACGCCATGATCGACCCCTCTGCCCTTCTCGCCAGCCGCTGACAGGAGACTGCGAATATGTTGCGTATCCTGCTGATCAACGACACGGCCAAAAAAGTCGGACGGCTCAAAGCGGCCCTGACCGAAGCCGGGTTTGAAGTAATCGACGAATCCGGCCTGACCATCGACCTGCCGGCGCGCGTCGAAACGGTGCGTCCGGATGTGATTTTGATCGATACCGAGTCACCGAGCCGCGACGTAATGGAACAAGTGGTCCTGGTCAGCCGCGACCAGCCACGGCCAATCGTCATGTTTACCGACGAACATGACCCGGACGTGATGCGTCAGGCGATCAAGTCCGGGGTCAGCGCCTATATCGTCGAAGGCATCCTCGCCTCACGCCTGCAACCGATCCTCGACGTGGCCATGGCCCGCTTCGAAAGCGACCAGGCCTTGCGTGCACAACTCCAGGCTCGCGATCAGCAATTGGCCGAGCGCAAGCGCATCGAGCTGGCCAAGGGCTTGCTGATGAAGATGAAGGACTGCAACGAAGAAGAGGCCTACACCCTGATGCGCCGCCAGGCCATGAGCCGCCAACAGAAGCTGATTCAGGTGGCCGAGCAGATTATTGCGATGAGTGAGTTGCTGGGCTAACAGGATCGCTCCCACGCTCTGCGTGGTAGCGCACGCCCTGGACGCTCCGCGTCCGCATCAGGCTGTGACGCAGAGCGTCACGAGATGCATTCCCACGCAGAGCGTGGGAACGATCATAATCTCAACTGTTGGCTCAGCTCTTGCTAAGTAATCCTTACAGGTAACCAACGGCGGTTGCCCCACCTACGACAAAGACGTCGCACACCCTTTTGCACTAACGCATCGGGTTGCGGCGTTTTTTCGTTTTGGCCCCATAGCCCGGGGCCGGTGGTGCGGCCGTTATGGGCGCCCCACCTGAAAGCTCATGACTCCTTTCGAGACTCTTCACAGCTGAGGTGCGCGATGAAATCAAGCTTCTGGAAATCCGGCCATACCCCGACATTGTTCGCGG
>JAPLSD010000330.1 GCA_026398835.1 Pseudomonas sp. | reverse complement strand
GGTGGATAACGCGTTACGCGAAGCCTGGCTGAATGAGAGCGGTATCGAGCTGACCAGTGCCGAGTTCGATTTGCTGTGGCTGTTGGTGGCCAATGCCGGGCGGATTCTTTCCCGCGAAGAGATTTTCACCGCGCTGCGGGGCATCGGTTACGACGGTCAGGATCGTTCCATTGATGTGCGGATCTCGCGCATTCGCCCGAAGATCGGCGATGACCCGATTCATCCGCGGCTGATCAAGACCATTCGCAGCAAAGGCTACTTGTTCGTCCCTGAAGCTTGCGTAGACATGCCGCTGTGAACTCGATTTTCCTGCGTATCTATGGCGGCATGTGTGCAGCGCTGATTCTGGTGGCCGTTCTTGGCGTGCTGGCGCTGAACCTGCTCAATCAAGTGCGCAGTGAGCAATACCGCGAGCGCCTGGCTCACGGTACGTTTTCGTTGATGGCCGACAACCTGCAACCGATGAGCGAGATCGAGCGGCGTCGGGCGCTGGTGGTGTGGGAGCGTTTGTTGGGGATTCCCCTGGCCTTGCAGACCATCACCCAGACCAACCTTGATCTGAGCCAGCGTAATAGTGTGCTGCGTGGTCAGGCGCTGGTTGAGCAGACTGGCCCGCACGCGGCGAAGGTCTACCGTTTGGTCAGCGATAAAGAGCAGCTTGTCCTGACGGGCGAAGTGCAACAAATCAGCGAGCAACTGGCGCGGGCAACTATTTACCTGTTGGCCGATGAGCTGGTGCGTTACCCGGTGGCGGAGCAACCGCAACGCCTGGCAGCACTGAAGCAAGACAAAGGCTTTGGCTTTGATATGCAGCTGGTCACCCTGGACCAGGCGGACATGGACGAGGACCAGCGTCGCCGGGTCTCCGAAGGCGATACGGTGATGGCGCTGGGCAAGGGCGGCGATTCGATCCGGGTGTTTGCCGGCATGGTCGGCACGCCCTGGGTGCTGGAAATCGGTCCGTTGTATCAGATGAATCCTTATCCGCCGCAATGGCTGGTGTTGATCGCAGCGCTTGGCTTGAGTCTGATCGGTTTGATTGTGTATTTGCTGGTGCGGCAACTGGAGCGGCGTTTGAGCGGGCTGGAATCGGCCGCGACGCGGATCGCCAAGGGCAGCCTGGAAACCCGGGTACCGGCTCGCGGTGCCGACTCGATCGGGCGCCTGGCGGCCGCCTTCAATGGCATGGCCGAGCACTTGCAGCGATTGCTGGCGATTCAGCGTGAACTGGTGCGGGCGGTGTCCCATGAGTTGCGTACACCGGTGGCGCGCTTGCGTTTTGGTCTGGAGATGATCGGTTCCGCTACCACCGAGCAAGCGCGGGAAAAATACAGGGTGGGCATGGACAACGATATCCAGGACCTCGACCGGTTGGTGGACGAAATGCTCACCTATGCACGCCTGGAGCATGGCTCGCCAGCGCTGAACTTCCAGCGGGTCGATCTGGATGCTTTGGTCAACCAGGTGATCAGCGAGTTGGCGCCGTTACGCGCCGACGTCAAGGTTCAGCGCGGTTTGTGTCTGTCCGCTGCCGACTGTGACGACGCCTGGGTCGAGGCCGAGCCGCGCTACTTGCACCGGGCGTTGCAGAATCTGCTGAGCAACGCCATGCGTCACGCCGAGTCGCGGGTGTCCATCAGCTATCAGGTCGGTCAGCAGCGCTGTCGGGTGGATGTCGAGGACGATGGCCCCGGGGTTCCGGAAAACGCTTGGGAACGGATCTTTACGCCGTTCCTGCGGCTGGACGACAGTCGGACCCGCGCGTCTGGAGGACATGGCCTGGGGTTGTCGATTGTGCGGCGGATCATTCACTGGCATGACGGCCGGGCATTGATCAGCAAGAGCAAGAATCTGGGCGGGGCGTGTTTCAGCCTGAGTTGGCCGCGGCATCAGGAGAAGCGCTGAGTCTTGGCTTCTCTTTATTGGCTGTTAGATAGCCATCGCGAGCAAGCTCGGCTCCTACAGGATTCGCGCAATACCTGTAGGAGCCGGGCTTGCTCGCGATGGCGGCCTGACAGACGCTAAAAAACCTCAGGCCTCAATGCTGACCAAACTCAACAATTGCCCATCCCCCACAGAAAACTGCGCATCCAGCTCACTGCCGTTGCGCCACTCGCTGGAAAGATCGGTCAGCAGGCGCAGACGGGCATGTCCGCTTTCGCTCCATTCAAGCAGTTCGGCATGCTCGAAATAGAAGCGCTGCTGAACGATCGGGTAGAGCGCTTTGAACAGGCTTTCCTTCACCGAGAACGTCAGAGTTACCAACAGGGCGATGTGTTCCTGGGGGCCGGCGGCCATGCGTTGTAACTCGGGCGGGGTGAGGATTTCACCGGCCAGTCGCTGGGCGCGCTCGACGTTGAGCAGGTTTTCCAGGTCCATCCCCAAACCGCGCCAATGCGCCTTGCGCGCAACAATGGCTGCGGCCCGGCCGGTGCTGTGGGTAATCGAACCGCAGATATGCGCCGGCCACACCGGCGCGCGATCCTTGCCGATGGCCGGGATGCAATCGAGTTCCTCAAGTTGCTGCAAGGCGGCCCGAGCGCAGAGTCGCCCGGCGAGATACTCGGCCTGACGCTTGGCCACCGAACGCTCAATACTCGCGGGCGGCTCGATAGCGCTGCGCTTGAAATCATCGGGCGCCAACAGCGACGGATCAAAGTGAGTACCCAGCAGCACCGTCTCAGGCAGAGCGACAGGCAACGGCCAGTGAGCGTCGAGTGGGGTGCAACAGGCGGGAAGGGCGGGGTGTGGATTCATACCGGGCATTTTGCCGGGTCGGGACAGCGCTGGGTAGTGGCTCTGGTGCAATCCCCGTGGCGAGGGAGCAAGCTCCCTCGCCACGGTTTAATGCATGGCTCGGGATTTCCTAATCCCGAGCCATGCATTGGATCACCCAAAGATCTTCTTGAAGAACGCCTGCATGTCCGCCCATGAACGCTCATCGGCCGCTTTGTTGTAGCCCATATCAGGCCCGCCATGATCGCCGTGGCTCAGGCGATCGGCATCCGGGTTGCTGAAACCGTGCTTGGCGCCCGCAAGAAGGACGAATTTATAGTCGGCGCCAGCCTTGTCCATTTCGGCCTTGAAAGCGTTGACGTTGTTCGGCGTGACCATGCTGTCCTTGGCGCCGTGCTCAACCAGTAATTTGGCCTTGACGCTGCCCGGTGTGGCCGGGGTGGTGGTCGCCAATACACCGTGGAAACTCACCACGCCGGCCAGTGGCACGCCCTGGCGTGCCGCATCCAACACGACGCCGCCGCCGAAGCAGTAACCGACGGCGGCGAGTTTGTTCGGGTCAGTCTGAGGCTGTTTTTTCAACAGATCGAGACCGGCATTGAAGCGGGCACTGGCCGCCGCGCGGTCTTTTGTCGCCGCTTCCATAAAGGCCATGGCGTCCTTCGGATGCTCGGTGTTCTTGCCTTCGCCATACATGTCGATGGCCAGCGCGCTGTACCCCAGCGCGGCCAGGTCACGGGCGCGACGCTTGGCATAGTCGTTGAGCCCCCACCATTCATGAACCACGACGATACCGGGACGAGCGCCCTGAATGCTGTCGTCATAGGCGTAGTAGCCGATGAGTTTGGTGCCGTCCGGACTCTGATAAGGAATTTCCTGGGTCTTGATCGCCGCCTGACTCAGCCCGCTCAAGACCAGCAATGCGAAAGCAAGG
>JAPLSD010000008.1 GCA_026398835.1 Pseudomonas sp. | reverse complement strand
GCCGACCACGATGCTGCTGCAAATCGGTACGTGAAGCGCATCGCCGCCCGGCAGACTTACCTGGCCATTGCCCAACGCGGTCGCCGGGAAAATATTCCCTGAACCGATAAAGTCCGCGACGAATTCGTTGGCCGGATGCCGATAAATTTCGATCGGCGTACCGACCTGTTGCACCCGATGCTCGCCCAACACCACCACGATATCGGCCATGGTCATAGCTTCGCGCTGATCGTGGGTCACCAGAATGGTGGTGATATTCAGGCGTTGCTGCAGTTGGCGGATTTCCACCTGCATCGATTCGCGCAGCTTGGCGTCCAGCGCCGACAACGGCTCATCGAGCAGAAGGATTTTCGGACGCGAGGCAATCGCCCGGGCAATCGCCACGCGCTGGCGCTGACCACCGGAGAGTTTCGACACTGGCCGGTCGACCATTTCCTGCAACTGAATCAGTTGCAGCAACTCGGTGACCCGCGCCTGCTGATCGGCCTTGCTGACCCCACGCAGTTTCAGTGGATAGGCAATGTTCTCGCCGACGGTCATGTGCGGGAACAGCGCCAGGGACTGGAAGACCATGCCGAAGTTGCGCTGGTGCGCCGGGGTATGGCCGATGTCTTCACCGTCCAGACGAATCTCGCCGCCAGACAGGGTTTCAAGCCCGGCGATCATCCGCAGCAAGGTGGTTTTTCCGCAGCCCGAGGGGCCGAGAAAACACACCAGTTTGCCCTCAGGCAAATGCAGATTGACGTCCTTTACCGCGCACGATGAGCCGTAATGTTTTACGACGTTTTCCAGAATTAAACCAGTCATGCTTCACCTCAAAAATCAGAACGAGACGCCACCTTCACCGACCAGCTTCTCCAGCGCCCAGATCAGGACGAAGTCGATAAGCACGATCAGCACGGCGAACGAGAAAACGGTCGGGTCGAGCGACGACACGGTGCGGCTGTACATCCAGATCGGCACGGTCATTACATCGATGGTGTAGAGGAAATAGGTCACTGTGAATTCGTTGAACGAGACGATGAAGGCCAACAACATCCCGGCAAGAATCCCGGATTTCATCAACGGCACCACCACATCGACAATCGCCCGCAGCGGTGAAGCACCAAGCATTTGCGCGGCCTCTTCGACTTCGCTGCCGATGGAGAGCATCGCCGCCGTGCAGTTTTTCACTACAAATGGCAACGCCAGGATGACGTGGGCAATCACCAGCCGCGAGGTGTTCATCTGGAACGGCAGGCTGTCGAACACCAGCAGCAACGCTAGCCCCAATACCACCATCGGGAACACCAGCGGCAGCGACATCAACTGCAGCGCCACAGCCTTGCCACGAAACTCACAACGGGTCAGCGCGTAGGCCGCCGGCACCGCGATAATGGTTGCAAACACCATGGTCAGACACGCCACCATCAGGCTGGTGGTCATGGCTTTGCCCAGGCTCAGCACATCGCTGGTTTCGGGCGAAACAAAGGTATTCCAGGCGGCCTTGTACCATTGCAGACTGTAGCTACTGGGCGGGAAATCCAGGTTCGACGCGCCGCTGAAGGACATGACGATCATGGTCAGGATCGGCAACACCGCCAGCAGCAGAATGAAACCTGAAAGGACCCCGGCGAACCGCCCGGTTTCACCGGGTAGCAGCGACTGGCGCTTCTTGATCAGCGTGCTCATTGAGAAGCCTCCAGCATGCGCCGACGACGGCCCGTGATGTATTCGGAGAGGGTCATGATTGCCAGCGTGGTGACGATCAACACCACCCCCGCAGCAGATGCGGCAGGCCAGTTCATCAGCGGAGCGATCTGGTCATGGACCATCACCGCGAGCATCGGCACTCGCCGACCGCCGAGCAATAAAGGCACCACAAAGCTGCTGGCGTTGTAGGCAAACACCAGTGTCGCACCGGTGATAATTCCCGGCAGACTCATGGGCAATACCACTTGACGGAACACCTGCAAGCGGCTGGCGCCCAAGGTCGCGGCGGCCTCTTCGTAAGTGCGTGCGACGCCGCGCATGGCGCTGGCAATCGGCAGCACTGCCAACGGGAACGCGGTCTGCACCAGTCCCATCAACACGCCATTCTGGTTGTACAACATCATGATCGGGCGTTTGATCAGGCCCAGGCCCATCAACGCCTGATTGAGCATCCCGCCAGGTCCCAGGATCACCAGCCAGCCGTAACTTTGCAGCAACAGGTTGACCAGCAACGGCAATAGCACCGCGGCGAGAAATATCCGACGTACAAAAGGTGAAGTCAGGCGCGACATGGTGTAGGCCACCGGGATCGCGAGCAGCACCGCAATCACCGCGCTGATCAGGGCCAGGCGCAAGGTCAGCACCAATGACTTCAGGTAATAGGGTTCCAGCAATTGAGCGTAGCTGGCCAGGCTGAAGCCGGACCATTCCGCACCCTTGGTGCCCACGCTCATGCGCAGCACCAGCAAGCTGGCGGCAATCAGCACACCGAGAAACAACATCGACGGCGAAAGGAAAAACCATGCGCGCGCCGTGGGAGAAATACCGGAGGTCGGGCGCGGCGGGGCTGCGCCAACCGGGTGGGTCAGAGTTTGGTGTTCCATAGCAATAATCTCGTCAAAGCGCAGTTTCAAAACCGACGGAAACCCCTGTAGCCGCTGCCACGGCTACAGGGTTCTGGTCAGGAAGAGAAGATTTCCGTGTAACGGCGAATCCACTGGTCATGCACCGTG
>JAPLSD010000830.1 GCA_026398835.1 Pseudomonas sp. | reverse complement strand
TCGAGGGTTTCCACATCCAGGTCGTTGGTCGGTTCGTCGAGTACCAGCAGGTTGGCCGGTTTACTGAACAGCTTGGCCAGCAACAGACGGGCACGCTCGCCACCGGACAGCGCCTTGACCGGCGTGCGGGCACGCTGCGGGCTGAACAGGAAGTCACCGAGGTAGCTCAGAACATGGCGGCTCTGACCGTCGATGTCGATAAAGTCGCGACCTTCGGCAACGTTGTCGATCACGGTCTTTTCCAGATCCAGTTGATGACGCAACTGGTCGAAGTAGGCCACGTCAATCCGCGTGCCCTCTTCGATCGTGCCGCTGGTTGGCTGCAAGCCGCTGAGCATCAGTTTCAGCAAGGTGGTCTTGCCGGTGCCGTTGGCGCCGAGCAAACCGATACGGTCGCCGCGCTGAAGGACCATGGAGAAGTCCTTGATCAGGAACGGGCCGTCCGGGTGAGCGAAGCTGACGTTCTCAAGGACCATGACTTGCTTGCCGGACTTGTCGGCGGTGTCCAGCAGAATGTTGGCCTTGCCGGTGCGCTCACGGCGCTCGCTACGTTCTACACGCAGAGCTTTCAAGGCGCGGACGCGGCCTTCGTTACGGGTGCGGCGGGCCTTGATGCCCTGACGAATCCATACTTCTTCCTGGGCCAGGCGCTTGTCGAACAAGTTATTGGCGGTCTCTTCGGCGGCCAGGGTGGCCTCCTTGTGGACCAGGAAGCTGGCGTAGTCGCCGTTCCAGTCAATCAGGCCGCCACGGTCCAGTTCGAGGATCCGGGTCGCCAGGTTTTGCAGAAAAGAACGGTCGTGCGTGATGAACAGTACGGCGCCCTGGAAATCCTTCAGAGCCTCTTCGAGCCAGGCAATTGCACCGATGTCCAGGTGGTTGGTCGGTTCGTCGAGCAGCAGCAGATCCGGTTCGGACACCAGTGCCTGAGCCAGCAGGACGCGACGACGCCAGCCGCCGGACAATTCGGCGAGGGTCTTGTCGGCCGGCAATTGCAGACGGCTCAAGGTGCTGTCTACCAATTGCTGCAAGCGCCAGCCGTCACGGGCTTCGAGGTCATGCTGGACGTGCATCAGCTTGTCCAGGTCAGCGTCGGTGACGATGTTCTGGCTCAGGTGGTGATACTGCGCGAGCAGCTCGCCGACGCCGTCCAGGCCCTCGGCAACCACGTCGAACACGGTCCGCTCGTCGGCCAGAGGCAATTCTTGCGGTAATTCGCCGATTTTGAGCCCTGGCGCGCGCCAGACGGAGCCCTCATCGGGCTTCTGGTCACCTTTGACCAGCTTCATCATGCTGGATTTGCCAGTGCCATTGCGGCCGATGATGCACACCCGCTCACCACGGGCGATCTGCCAGGACACCTTGTCCAACAACGGCATAGCGCCGAAAGCAAGGGACACATCGCTGAATTTGAGCAGGGTCATGAGCTTCTCCAAAAACCGGGCGCGTATTCTACCTGACTTGAGGCCTTAGGCGGCCGGCAATTTCACCTTCACAGCGCCCCGAACAACATTTATCCAGAACTTGTACCGACAGGCCGGCAAAGCTTTCGCCGGCTACTGGCAAAAGGCTAAGCTACGGATAATCAGTGTTGGCACCGCCAGCACTTGTCACGATTTCTCTGCCCGGACGTCTCATGCGCAGCCGCATTTTCTGTTTTTTATCTTGCTTGCTTCTCTCTGCCACTGCCGTTCAATCCGTCCAGGCTGCAGACTTGTCTCAACAACGCCAGTATTACGATGAAGCCAAGCGTGCCTTGGCCAAGGGTGATTCCGGCCCGTACTTCCGTTACAGCCAGGCGCTCAGCGATTACCCGCTGGAGCCGTACCTGGCCTACGACGAGCTGACCGCCCGACTGAAAACCGCCAGCAACGCCGAGATCGAGAAATTCCTCGCCGAACACGGTGACTTGCCGCAAGCCAACTGGATGAAACTGCGCTGGTTGCGCTGGCTGGCTGAGCGTGGCGACTGGCAACCTTTCGTCAAATACTACGACCCCAAGCTCAATTTCACCGAACTGGACTGCTTGTTCGGCCAATATCAGCTGGGCCACAACTTCAAGGCGGAAGGCTATGCCAACGCTGAAAAACTCTGGCTGACCGGCAAATCCCAACCCGAGGCCTGCGATGCGTTGTTCGGTCAGTGGGCCGCCGAAGGTCAATTGACCGAGCAAAAACGCTGGCAGCGCGCCAAGCTGGCCGCCGACGCCCGCAACTACCCGCTGGCCAACAGCCTGGTACAAGACCTGACCACCCTCGCCCCGCAAGGCAGATTGCTGGTCGAGGTTGCCCAGAGGCCGGAGCTGCTCAACCAACCGTCACGTTTTACGCCAGTCAATGAAGCCATGTCCGACGTGGTCGGTCTGGGTCTGCGCCGCCTGGCTCGTCAGGATCCGGACAGAGCCATGGACCTGCTCGACAGCTATGCCAACAGCATGCACTTCTCCCGTGACGAAAAAGTGGCAATCGCTCGGGAAATCGGTCTGACTCTGGCCCGCCGTTTCGACAGCCGCGCCCTCGACGTGATGACCAAATACGATCCGGAGTTGCGTGACAACACCGTCTCCGAATGGCGCCTGCGCCTGTTGCTGCGCCTGGCGCGCTGGGACGACGCCTATCAGTTGACCCGCAGACTGCCGCAGGATCTGGCCACCACCAACCGCTGGCGTTACTGGCAGGCCCGCAGCCTGGAGTTGGCCCAACCGCAGAATCCGCAAGCGCTGGTGCTTTATAAAAGCCTCGCCCATGAGCGTGACTTCTATGGCTTCCTCGCTGCCGACCGCGCGCAGTCGCCGTATTCACTAATCAACAAACCCCTGGTGCTCAGCCAGGCGACTATCAACAAGGTTCGCAACACCCCTGGCGTGCGCCGCGCTCTGGAGCTCCACGCTCGCGGGCAGATCGTCGAAGGTCGCCGCGAGTGGTACCACGTGAGTCGCCACTTCAGCCGCGACGAAATGGTCGCTCAGGCCAAATTGGCCTACGACCTGAAATGGTACTTCCCGGCGATCCGCACTATTAGCCAGGCGCAGTACTGGGATGATCTGGACATCCGCTTCCCGATGGCTCACCGCGAGACGCTGGTGCGAGAAGCCAAGATCCGCGGGCTGCATTCGAGCTGGGTGTTCGCTATCACTCGCCAGGAGAGCGCGTTCATGGACGACGCCCGCTCCGGTGTCGATTCAGCATCCCTCTGTCCTCGCCGCAGCAAGTGCTGGACCCGGACAAGAACATCCAGCTCGGCGCTGCCTACTTGAGCCAGGTCCACAGCCAGTTCAACGGCAACCGCGTACTTGCCTCCGCCGCCTACAACGCCGGCGCTGGCCGCGTGCGACAATGGCTCAGAGGCGCCGACCACCTGAGCTTCGACGTCTGGGTTGAAAGCATCCCCTTTGACGAAACCCGCCAGTACGTGCAGAACGTGCTGTCTTATTCAGTGATCTACGGCCAGAAACTCAACTCGCCGCAACCGCTGGTGGACTGGCATGAGCGGTATTTTGATGATCAATGACCGGTAATGCCGGTTATGCAGGATGTACGCAGCGCCTACCGATGGGATCTTTTCGCAGCCTGCTTACCGCGCTCGGTCAATCGATACCGTTGAGCAGGGCTATTGGGAGAATCCGGGGCGGTCATTTCAATCAACCCAGTGGCGAGTGCCGGCTTGAGATAGTTCGCCCGAAAGGTCGCTTTATGAGCCAATCCCACCTGCGCCATCAACTCGCTGACTTTGAGAGCGGAACTACCGTCAAGCACCCACAGCAGTCGCGCTACTTGGTCGGTTACTTGGTCGGTGGCTAGTTCGCTTTGGGCGGCTTCGGCCAACGCCAGGTTCAATGCGTGCAACATGAACTCGACAAATGGAGTCGCCTCGGCTTGCTGATCAGACGCCGACAACGCCGCGTAATACGCATCCTGCTTCGCCCGAATGACAGCCTCTACCGGTAGGTAGGCCAGCACTGGCCGCCACTGACTGAGTATCAAGGTTTGCCACAGGCGCCCCATACGACCGTTGCCATCGGCAAACGGGTGAATGAATTCGAACTCGTAATGAAACACGCAGCTGATTATCAGCGGATGCCAGTCCGACCCTTCTAACCACGCCAACAAATCGTCAACCAAGTGCGCCACGCGACTGGGAGGTGGCGCCATATGCACCAATTGCTCACCACGATAGATTCCCACTCCAGCCTGACGAAACCGCCCGGCATCATCAATCAAGCCCTGCATCAACAACTCATGGGCTCGAAGCAGATCGCCCCGGGCACTCGGCTGCCAGCCCGGCATGGCTTCGTAGGCAGCAAAGGCATTGCGCACTTCCTGGATTTCACGGGGCAATCCAAGCACCCGCTGCCCCGCCAGAACAGCCGTTACCTGCTCCAGACTCAGGGTATTGTTCTCGATGGCCAGCGATGCCTGAATCGTACGAATTCGGTTTCCGCGCTGCAGCTGTGGCGTTTGTCGGGATTCGCCCACAGCCGAAAGCTGACCCAACTGCTCGCTAATCTCAGCGATCAACGCAAGCATCTTGGTAGTCAGGGTTAATGGAGGCTGATAACGGCTCATATCCTCATCCAGGCATACAACAGAGGTCGACATAATGCCCGAACGCAGAGGTGTTCAGCAGACCTCATTCAAACTCATGCCCATTTTTAATCTTCGCTCTGGATTGTCACTTCGGGCCTTAAAAAGATCGCAGCCTGTGGCAGCCTCTACGATGGGGAGCTGTCTGGCAAATCACTCTTCCCGTCTGAAAACTGCAACGCCGCCAACCGCGCATACAGCGCATTGCTGGCAATCAGTTCTTGATGAGTGCCGATTGCTACCAGTTTTCCTTGATCCATCACGGCAATGCGATCAGCGTTTTTGACCGTGGCCAGGCGGTGGGCGATGACCAGGGTAGTGCGGTTTTTCATCAAGCTTGGCAGGGCTTGCTGGATCAGGTGTTCGCTTTGGGCGTCGAGGGCGCTGGTGGCTTCGTCCAGCAGCAGGATCGGCGCGTCGACCAGCAGCGCTCGGGCAATCGCCAGGCGCTGGCGCTGACCGCCGGAGAGACCGAGGCCAGCATCGCCGAGGTGGGTCTGGTAGCCGTGGGGCATTTTCTCGATGAAGTCGTGAGCGTAGGCAATTTTTGCCGCTTCTTGCACCTGGGCCAGGGTCGCCGATGGGTTGCCGTAGCGGATGTTCTCTTCGATGCTGCCAAAAAACAGCGCGGGGCTTTGCGAAACCAGCGCGAAGCAGCGGCGCAGGTCCATGGGATCGAGTTGGGTCAGCGGGTGCCCATCCAGCAGGATACAGCCCTGCGCCGGGTCGTAGAAACGCAGCAGCAGATCGTACACGGTTGATTTGCCAGCGCCCGAAGGCCCGACCAGCGCCAGGGTTTCGCCGGCCTTGATGGTCAGATTGAGTCCGTCAATGGCATAGCTTTCCGGCCGCGACGGATAGGAGAAACGCAGGTCCTGCAAAACCAGATGACCTTCGACACGCGCCGGCAATTTAACCCGCCCAGTGACAGGCGCCTGGATGATGTTTTCCGAACGCAATAATTCAGCAACCCGTTCGGCCGCACCCGCTGCCCGCTGCAACTCGCCGATCACTTCGCTCAAGGTGCCAAAGGCGCCGCCGAC
>JAPLSD010000257.1 GCA_026398835.1 Pseudomonas sp. | reverse complement strand
GGTCAACCGCTGGAAGGCTCAAGCCTTGATCGCGCCTTTGGTGCTGTTTCTGTTGCTGGTGTTCCTGGTGCCGATTGTGGCGCTGCTCTACAAGAGCGTCAGTAACCCGGAAGTGGTCGGCGGCATGCCGCGCACTGTGACGGCTGTGGCTGCCTGGGATGGTCGGGGTCTGCCGGCTGAGTCGGTGTATAAGGCTGTCAGCGAAGACTTGGCTGACGCCCGCAAGAATCAAACCTTGGGCGATCTGTCCAAGCGACTGAATATGGAGTTGGCCGGCTATCGCAGCCTGCTGACCAAAACCGCGCGAGCGCTGCCGTTCAAGACTGAACCGGCCTCTTTTAAAGACGCGATGGAAGGTCTCGACGAGCGTTGGGGGGATCCGGCGTACTGGCAAGCGATCCGCCGCAACACCAGCAGCCTCACACCTTATTACCTATTGGCAGCTGTCGATCACCGTATCGACGATCTGGGGGAAGTGGCCCCGGCCACGCCAGACCAGGCGATTTACCTGGATATCTTCGCCCGTACCTTCTGGATGGGCCTGATCATCACCGCGATCTGCCTGGTACTGGCATATCCGTTGGCATATCTGCTGGCCAATCTGCCGTCCCGGCAAAGCAACCTGCTGATGATTCTGGTGTTGTTGCCGTTCTGGACCTCGATTCTGGTACGGGTCGCGGCGTGGATTGTCTTGCTGCAATCGGGCGGGTTGATCAACAGCGGCTTGATGGCCATGGGTGTAATCGATAAGCCGCTGGAGTTGGTGTTCAACCGCACCGGGGTTTACATCTCCATGGTGCACATCTTGCTGCCGTTCATGATTCTGCCGATCTACAGCGTGATGAAAGGTATTTCGCCAACCTATATGCGTGCGGCGATCTCCCTCGGCTGCCATCCGTTCGCCAGTTTCTGGCGGGTGTATTTCCCGCAGACCTACGCCGGTGTCGGTGCCGGTTGCCTGTTGGTGTTCATTCTGGCGATCGGTTACTACATCACCCCGGCGCTACTCGGTAGCCCGAACGATCAGATGGTCAGTTACTTCGTTGCCTTCTACACCAACACCAGCATCAACTGGGGTATGGCGACTGCGCTCGGTGGGTTATTGCTATTGGCGACCGTCGTGCTCTACCTGATTTACAGCTGGCTGGTGGGCGCCAGTCGCCTGCGTCTGAGTTAAGGAGAGAATCGAAATGCTGAGCCCTTATATGTCGCCCGTTGAGCGGGTCTGGTTCTACAGCTTGCGCATTCTCTGCGGGCTGGTGCTGTTGTTCCTGATCTTGCCGGTGCTGGTGATCATTCCGTTGTCGTTCAACTCCGGCAGCTTTCTGGTCTACCCGCTGCAAGGTTTCTCGCTTCATTGGTATCAGGACTTTTTCGCCTCGGCGGAGTGGATGCGCTCGCTGAAGAACAGCATCATCGTTGCCCCGGCGGCGACCGTGCTGGCGATGGTTTTCGGCACGCTGGCGGCCATTGGCCTGACTCGCGGCGACTTCCCCGGAAAGCCGCTGGTGATGGCGCTGGTGATTTCGCCGATGGTGGTGCCAGTGGTGATCATTGGTGTGGCCAGTTACCTGTCCTTCGCTCCGCTGGGATTCGGCAACAGCTTTATCTCGCTGATCGTTGTGCATGCGGTGTTGGGCGTGCCGTTCGTGATCATTACTGTGTCGGCTACTTTGCAAGGTTTTAACCAAAACCTGGTGCGTGCTGCCGCAAGCCTGGGGGCTTCACCACTGACTGCGTTCCGCCGTGTGACCTTACCGTTGATCGCGCCGGGGGTGATTTCAGGGGCGCTGTTTGCCTTCGCGACGTCGTTCGATGAGGTGGTGGTCACGTTGTTCCTCGCGGGTCCCCAACAGGCGACTTTGCCTCGGCAGATGTTCAGCGGTATCCGCGAAAACCTCAGCCCGACCATCGCCGCCGCCGCGACGCTGCTGATCGCCTTCTCGGTGGTTCTGCTGCTGACACTGGAATGGTTGCGTGGGCGTAGCGAGAAGCTGCGTACAGCGCAGGTTTGACGGGTGGCGAGAGGGCTTGCCCCCGTTCCGCTGCGTCAGTAGTCGTAAAACGATAGATTGGTTGTGGAGGCGCTTAGGCTCGTCCTCGATAGCGCATGGCAATGGGCTCTACTCATCGACGATCTTTCCGTTGACCCGAATCACCGGTTTACGTTTCTCGGCGAAGCCGCACAGTTCGTCGATGGCTTTGGGGAAGGCGGTGTAGGGCACGTTGTAGAGGATGAATTCCTCCAGGCAGTTGGGCAGGATCCAGAAGCACAGCCAGAACACCCGAATCGGCAGCACGACGGGGGCCCAG
>JAPLSD010000425.1 GCA_026398835.1 Pseudomonas sp. | reverse complement strand
GATGCCGGTGGCATTGAAGGTGCCGTTGACCTTGGTGGTGAACTCTCGATCACTAAGGAAAGTGGCGACACCGGTGCCCTGCGCTTTCGGGCAGCTGAAGCGAAATTTCCACTGATTGCCGGTGCGGTCGGTGATTTCCTGCTTGCAGCCCGATTGTGGATCCGTCAGCGGGATGTTGTCGGACTGCACTTGGGCCTGAGTCAGACAAGCTCGAATACCTTTGCCACCCATGGTGATACCCTGCTGCTCCAGCGCGGCCCGTTGCTGTGGAGTCATCTGGTTCTGCAATTGGCCGAGGATCAACTGCAGATCCGGCAGATTCTGGTCATCGACTTTCATATTGCTTGAGGTCAATTCCCACAACCCTGGTTGCAACATCTGCGCCTGAACGGCCAGAGGAAGCGACAAGCCAACAGCCATGGCCAAACCCAGCAGACGAACATTCATCGAGTAACTCCTAGAGAATAGTGGCCGTTAGACGTCAACAATCTACTTCGGTTGCATGGCGAATAAAATAGCGACATTCGCCGTGGAACATGGTCTGTTAAGCATTGAATCTTCAGGAGCAAGGCTGTCCCATGGATTACTTTGGCCCACATGTTTTCGGTTATCTGATCGCCACTATTCACTCGCTGGGCATGATCGCCGCCATTCATGCCGTATTCACCGTCAGGACTGCCCAAGGCGCCATCGCCTGGGCCCTGTCACTGCTGTTCATTCCTTATCTGACCCTTATCCCCTACCTGATCTTTGGCCGTAGCACCTTCGACGCCTATATCAAGGCCAGGCGCCAGGCCAACGAAGAAATGCGCAAAGCCATCGCAGATCTGAACTGGCGCCCTTGGGTCGAAGAAGCACTGACTGCCCGCGCCTCAAACGCCTACGCCTCTCTGCGAGCCATGCCGAAACTGGGGCGTATGCCGTGCCTGGCGAATAATCAGGTGCGTCTGCTAATCAATGGCGAAGCCACTTTTACAGCCATTTTCGATGCCATACGTAACGCCCGCGAAGCTGTATTGATCCAGTTTTTTATCATCAATGACGACCAGCTGGGCCGCCGCATGCAGGCCCTGCTGATGGAAAAAGCCGCTGAAGGCGTCGCGATTTACGTGCTCTACGACCGAATCGGCAGCCATTCCCTGCCCAACAGCTACGTTCAACCGATGCGCGAGGCCGGCGTGCAGGTCAAAGCCTTCGCGACTCGCAGCGGCTGGCTCAATCGCTTCCAGATCAATTTTCGCAATCACCGAAAAATCGTCGTGGTCGACGGCCTGCTGGGCTTCGTCGGCGGGCACAACGTCGGCGACGAGTACATGGGTAAGAAACCGCCACTGGCCCCCTGGCGCGACACCCATGTCGCAGTCAGCGGCCCGGTGGTGGCCTGCATGCAGGAGTCGTTCGCTGAAGACTGGTTCTGGGCTTCGCGAAAGCTGCCACCGCTAATCCTGCCCGACACCTACCCAGACGACGGCGTGCTCTGTCAGTTGCTGGCCAGCGGCCCGGCAGACCCCTACGAAACCTGCTCGCTGTTTTTCGTCGAAGCCATCCATGCCGCGACTGAACGGGTGTGGATCACCAGCCCGTATTTCATTCCCGACGAAGCAGTATTCGCCGCGCTACGCCTGGCGGTGTTGCGTGGTGTGGATGTGCGGATTTTGCTGCCGTCGCGACCGGACCACCGCGTTGTCTACGCTGCGTCCAGTCTCTTTGCTTTCGAAGCGGTGCGGGCCGGGGTGCGGATGTTCCGTTATGGGCCAGGTTTTCTGCATCAGAAAGTGGTGTTGATCGACAGCGAAATCAGCGCCATCGGCAGCGCGAATCTGGACAACCGTTCGTTCCGGCTCAACTTCGAAGTGATGCTGCTGACCGTCGACAGCCAATTCGCCGCCGAGGTGGAACTCATGCTCAACGACGACTTCGCCCAGGCTCACGAGATCGCCAAGGGAGAAGGCCGGGAGACCCACCGCCTGCAACAGCTTGGCATGCGGGTTGCCCGGCTTATATCGCCGATTCTTTAAGGGTTATAGATGTCGTCGCGCGTCCATGGCAGCTCATGGCTACCGTCGGCATGGGTCTTGACCGCGAGGATCTGATGCAGATTGATCCGGCCTTTGGCGAACGCATAAGCGCAACCCGCAAGGTACAGCCGCCAGATGCGCAGGACCTGCTCCGGCACTTGTTTGGAGGCGGCTTCCAGGTTGTCCTCCAAACGCTCACTCCAGTGGTCCAGCGTGCGGGCGTAATGCAGACGCAGACTTTCGACGTCGACGATTTCCAGCCCCGCCTCGCTGATCTCGGCCGAAATCATCGACAGATGCGGCAGCTCGCCGTTGGGGAACACATAGCGCTCGATAAACTCACCAGCGCCGCGCCCGACCGGTCGGCCGTCGATGTGCTTGGCGGTGATGCCATGGTTCATCACCAACCCGCCCTCGCGCACTGCGCCGTATAAGGTCTTGCAGTATTGCGCCAGGTTCGCATGGCCCACATGCTCGAACATGCCGACACTCACCACCTTGTCGAAACGTCCGTCCTGCGGCAGGTCACGGTAATCGAGCAACTGAAGCTCGACCAGATCCTCCAGGCCCTCCGCAGCCACCCGCTCCCGAGCCAGCGCCAACTGTGCTTTGCTCAGGGTAATCCCGAACACCCTCGCCCCAAATTCCCGAGCGGCGTAGCGCGCCAGACCGCCCCAGCCGCAACCGACATCCAGCAGGTACTCACCAGGCTGCAGGCGCAACTTACGACACAGATGCCGAAACTTGGCTTGTTGGGCTTGTTCGAGGGACTCGCTGCCGGTCTCGAAATAGGCGCAGGAATACGCCATGTCGCTATCGAGCCAGAGCTGATAGAAGGCATTGGACAGGTCGTAATGGTAGGAAATGGCCGCCGCATCGGTGTCTTTGTCGTGCTCGACGCGCACAGGCTGGTTGTCATCGCTCTCATCCAGCAGCGCCTGGCTCCACTCATCGCAGACCCGAATGACCTCATTGATCGAGCCTTCGAGTTCCAGTTTGCCTTCTACGAACGCGGCCCCCAACAGGTTCAGGTTGGGATGGGTGAATTGAGCAACCAATTGTGGGTCCTTGACCACAATAGTGACGCTGGGCGCGGGGCCCAGATTAATCTCATGGCCATCCCAGAGTCTGAGGCGTAACGGTAGCTGCAGATTCTGTAACGCCGGTGGCAATTGCGCGAGCATGGAAAAAACCCCTTGTTTCAGACGTCTGATGTGAGGGTAGACCATCCATGAAAATTAGCAGGCTATCGAATTCATAGCCTTTATCTATGATCCGTGAGACTGATCAAACCGCCCTAAACCCAGTGTTTCAGCCGGGTTACAGTTTGATTTGGTGCAGCCTCTTCACTAGAGACTGTCAACTTGCTACACAGTTCGGAAGAGTCGATCACGACAGAACCGCGCGCTCAATCAGACGTCGTCCTTGAGCTTGAGCAGTGGCTCCTGGAAACGCAGCAAACGACCTGCGTTGCCCAGTACCAGCAAGGTGCTGAGGTTATGCAGCACCGCAGCAATCATTGCCCCCGCCGCCCCGAGCCAGCCGAACGCGGCAAACGCGACGATCGCCAGGGTCCAGCCCAAACCGATGATCACGTTGACCTGCAGCGTTTGCCGACACTGGCGACTCAACCGCACGCAGGTGCCCAGGCGCCGCAAATCGCTGCCGATCAGCACGATATCCGCCGAGGCCAAGGCGATATCCGCCCCGCCCGCGCCCATGGCCACACCGACCACGCCGGCCTTGAGTGCGAGCGAATCGTTGATCCCGTCGCCCACCACCATCGGCCGAAAACCGCTGTCGATTTCTTGCAGCACGCGGTTGAGTTTGTCTTCAGGCAAGGCCTGGGCTTCGACATCGCTGATCCCGACTTCGTGGGCCAGGCTGTGGGCCACACTTTGGCGATCCCCAGTGAGCAGCAATTGCCGCCCCAGACCCAGTTCACGCAGCTCGCTCAGTGCGTGGCGCGCTTCGGGTTTGACACTGTCTGCCAACAGCAGCCAACCGAGAAATTCCCCGTTCAGCGCCAGCCCGGCGATTGGGCCGTCATGCTCGGGCACGGCGGACGTTGCAATCGCCAATTGGCTGAACAACTCCGGACGGCCGAGTGCCGCCTCGCCCTGCTCCGTTTGTGCTACCACCCCCAAGCCTTGGCGCTCGCGGATATCCGACAAAACCAAAAAATGTTCCTGCGTCACCAGACTGGCCAACGCACGGCTGACCGGATGGCTGCTGGCGGAGCCCAGGCTGGCCGCCAGCTTCAGCAATGGGCTGCGATCTTCGATCGGGCTGTCGATCGACTGCAAACGCAGGGTGCCAAACGTCAGGGTGCCGGTCTTGTCCACTACCAGCGAGGTCAGATCCGCCAGTTCTTCGAGGAACGCCGAGCTGCGAATCAGGATCCCGTGACGCGCCGCCACGGCGATCCCGGCAATCGCCGTGGCCGGTGCCGACAACACCAAGGCGCAAGGACAGGCCGCCACCAACACCGCCAACATCGCCTGCGCATCGTTGCTGATAAACCAGGTGACGGCCGCCAGCAGCAAGACCAGCACCATGTAGCTGCCGGCATAACGTTCGAGCAGACGAGTAATCGGCGGCTTCGAGCGCTCGGCGCTTTGCATCAGCGCAATGACTTTGCCCAAGGTCGATTCAGTGCCCGTGCGGGTGACTTCAATGCGCAGCAAGCCATCGAGGTTAATCGCCCCGCCGAACACCTGCATGCCGACACTCGCCTCCAACGGCACCGACTCGCCGGTGATCGGCGCGGTGTCGAGGCTGGCTTGTCCGGAAAGCACCAGGCCATCGGCCGGCACCCGATCACCGGCCCGAACCTCCACCAGGTCGCCGGTCTTGAGCAGGGTGTTGTCGACTTCGACAACCGTGCCGTCGGCCTGCACTCGCCGCGCATGGCTTCGCGTCAACTTGCCCAAGGCGTGAATGGCTTCCTGGGAACCGATCACACTGCGCTCTTCCAGCACATGGCCGAAGATCATGATGATCGGCAGCAAGGCCGCGGTCAGCAGATCGCCGGTGGCCCAAGCGCCCATCATTGCCAGGGCGATTAACTGATCGGTGATGCCGTGCAAGCTTGGGTAACGCAAGCTGTACCAGGCCGAGCGCATGACCGGCACGGCCACCAGTAACGAGGCAAACCCCAGCAGTAACTGGCTGACGCCGCTTTGCTCCGGCGCCAACCAACGCCAGACCAAACCGAGCGCAAGCAAGCCGAGGGCGAGCATGGCCAGGGTCAATTGACGCGCAGCGCTGCGTTGTTCGGCAGAGGTCAGCATGCTCGCCGCAGGTTGTGCGGCAGCAGAGTGGGCAGTCATTGTTCGGCTCCCTGAATGATCAGGCGGGAATCGTCTTTAGGGTCGACCGTGGTCACGGACCCGGCCTGGCCGAGGATTTTCGGCAGACGCTCGCGGTAGATCCGCAGCAGCATTTCCGGGTCGGTGCCCTTCTGCTGCGACTGGGCCAGGCTCTGTACCGTCGCGGTGTCGGCCGACGCTTTGGCCAAGCGTTCGCTGGCTCGGGCGTGAGCAACATGCAGCGTACGGTCGGCTAGTTGGGTGGCGGTCTGGCTGAGTTTTTCGGCGTCGGTTCGCGCGTTCGCCACGGATTTGTCAGCCTGTTGGCTGGCAGTCAACACCGCGTTAAACGCATTCACTGCGGGCCCCGGCAAACTCGATTGCACGTCGACACGCGCCACTTCGATCCCCAGCCCCTGACCGGTCGCAGTCAGTTCGGCCAAGCGTTGATTAATGCCCTGCACCAGATCCCCACGCAGCCGTTCGCGGCGCTCGGCGGCCTGGTTGTCAGCACCGATCAATTCCGGGCGCGCCACCAGAATCGTGTCCAAATCTCGCGCGGCAGTCAGCGCCACCGCGCTGCGGGTCACCAGACGATCCAATGCCGGCAGCACATGCTCGCCTTGCAGTACGAATGCATAGGGCTCGGTGACTTTGTAGAAGACCCGCACATCCAGTTGCACCACACCGGCATCACCGGTCAGTAGATAACCGGAGCCCGCCAATGCATCACTCAGCGGCGTGGAAAAACTCGCGACTCGATCGCCGTTGAGTGCCTCGTCGGAACGCAACAGGTTCTCCACGCGGCGCTCGATCACCCGATCCGCTGCCGGCAACAAAACCACCTGCTCGAACGGACGCGGCCAAGCCAACAGCAAACCGGCATTCTGAATGCGATCCAGCGCGCCGAAGTGCAAGACCACCGCGCGATTCTGCGGATCGATCTGTCGCACGTTGGAGAACGCCCAAGCCACCGCCGCCAACACCGTCACCGCGTACAGTGCGAGAAAGGTCAAACGGCCAGCCTGAATCCATGGACTGCTGACTTCATGTGTTCCACGTGGAACGTTACTCATGGCTGCGACTCGGCCTTGGCACCCAGGCTCGGCGGACCATCAACCAACACCCGGAATGGCGCCGCATCGGTGCGCAAGATCAACTTGGTGCCCGGCGTGACCACAGTGCCCAGGGTGTCCAGCGAACGCAGCAAGTTATAGAGCTGCGGTGAACCGGCGTAAGCGCGCCCGTAAATCTGCGCAGCTTCGACGCGTGATTGGGCTTCGATATCTGCCGCTTTCACCGTGGCATCGGCTTGCACAATTCGCGCATCACGCTCGGCGGCCGAACGAATCTGTGCCGCTTCGCGTTTGCCGATGGCAGTGCGTTCGGTGGCAATGGTTTCACGCTCGGCG
>JAPLSD010000449.1 GCA_026398835.1 Pseudomonas sp. | reverse complement strand
CAGACGCCGGTCCAGATCGAGTTGAACGGCCTGACGCTGGCCAGCAACCTCAACAAAAGCAGCTACGGCTATTACCTGGGGCAAAACACGGTCGAGCTGACCAGCACCAAGACCACCTTCGGCGACAAGCAGTCGGTACTGACCTTCAAAAACGCCGAAATGAAAAGCTCCACTGAGGAGTCCGGCACGAACGCAGCGGGTCGCGCCGATTACAAGGTGGGAGAAGTCGCCCTCAACGGCAAAGCAATTGGCACTGCGCAGATGGCCTGGAGCATGAAGAACCTCGACATTCCGGCCACCCTGTCGCTGATGCAGGTTTACCAGAACAGGCTGCAACCTTACGAGGCTGCCGCCGCCGCTGCGGCTGCCGCAGGTGAGCCGGCACCAGAACTGAACCTGACCGAGGACGAGCAGGCTCAAGTCAAGACTGATCTGGATAAACTACTGGACGCCAAACCGCAGATCGCCCTGGAAAACCTTTCGTTCAATACCCCCAACGGTGAAAGCCGTATGAGCCTGGTCGTCGATCTGGTCAAACCGCAATCGATGGACCTGCCGCCCGTTGAAGTGGGCAAGCAACTTATTGCGCTATTGGATTTCAATCTGCTGTTGTCCAAGCCGATGATCGCCGACGTGGCCAGTGCGCAGGCACAGTTCGAAGGTCAGACCGATGCCAAGGCCATTGCCGACCAAGGGGCCATGGCCAGTGATATGGCCAGCAGCATGGCGGTTGGGGCTAAACTGGCGACACTGGACGGCAATAACATCGTGTCAAAGCTGCACTACGCCAACAATCAGGTAGATTTCAACGGCCAGAAAATGACCGTCGAGCAGTTTGTCAGCTTCGTGATGAGCAAGTTCAGCGGCACTGTCGTCGTTGAATAAACCGTCTGTCGAGTCAGCTAAACGGTCTTGAGCACGTAGGTTCAAGTCGAACGCCCAGCCACCGCATCAGCGGATTGGCTGGGCGTTTTGCTGTGTGGGGCGAATCTGAAGAAGTGTGGTGGTGAGGTCAGTGCTCATGCGTCGCGTGCCGAGTCGCTACAACAGGTGCCGCGCGAAGAGCCGGTGAAGCTGGTCGCGGTGTAACGCCATCGAGGGCAGGTCGTACCTGTGACATTAGCTAAATCTTCACTGCCACCTTACGAACGGTCCAGCTATAGTCTGCGGGCCGACGACGGCGCTCTCAGGATAAGGTGCTCTGGTATGACCCGATTTGCTTCGCTCAACCCTTGGCTGGCGGCCGTTGCAGTCGCCCTCTGCCTGCAACTGCCCGCACAAGCCGCGGAGCGCTTTACCCTCAGCATTCCTGGTGTATCGGACGACAGGTTGTTCACGACGGCCAACGCCGGTGACGGCAGTGGCTGCGGTGGGCAGAACCTTTCCCCCGCCCTGAGCTGGACGCCTGGCCCTGAAGGCACCCTCAGCTACGCCATCGTCATGCACGACCCGGATGGTCAGAAAGGCCAGGGTGTCGATCACTGGGTGCATTACGGGATCAAGGCCGCCACACACCATATTCCGGCGGGTTTCGGCACGAAAGCTGCGATCGAGGGGGTTGGCGGAACCAACAGCAAAAACACCACCAGCTACGTCGGCCCATGCCCACCGGTTGGCGACAGCGCCCATCACTACGTGATTCAGCTCTACGCCCTCGACCTCGCCCCGGACGCATTGCCCGCCGGCCTGACTCGCGCGCAGCTGATGGAGAAGATCAACGGTCATGTGTTGAAAAACAGCAGCGTGGTGCGGCGTTATCAGCGCTGAGGCATTATTTTTCGGGGCTTAACCCGAATGATGAGGCTGTCCGTCTCAGAGGAGGAATGGATCATTTCCTCCTGAGGTCAGCCACATGTTGGCGTTGCGCTGATGCTGGCATCGGTGCATAAGCGTCTTCCGAAGGAATATCTCACGGCTCGACTCAAGGAATTGCAGGAACAGTGAGGTGTATGGTGCTCAGCGAGTTGGCGTCGATAATTGAAAGGGCGCACTATCGACCCAATTGCTGATGCGTTGGAGAGTAGCCGTGACGCAACGAATCGACCGTATTGCCCTGCTCAAGAATTGCCCGGTCATGGGCGAGGAAATACGCCGGGCAATTACTGAAAGTCGCAAAGATCCGCTCCCGGTATCGGAAGCGGACGATGATCTTGAAGAATTGGATGCGGCCATCGAGCCCGTCGAAGCACCTGCGGGCGGCAAGTCGAAAAAAGGATCTTAGGTATCGAGAATCTCGAAAGCAGAACATCGTCCTAAGGACTTATCCGCATGGTCGCAATATTCATTCGCACCCGATAGCCAAAACGCCTCAGCGATCCTTTTTTTGCGCAATGGCGCGCAGTGCCTCAATACCCAGTTTTTCGCCCTCGGCCTCTTTAAAGCGGCGACGCTGCTCGGTAGGTTTGTTGTCGGCGGCAGTTGTTCGGTAAAACCGAACAACTGAATCTTCCATCAGCTCACCCTCGGCAAAGATGTGGCTGATGTGCTCGCTTATTGTGGCTTTGGCCTTGCCGTACAGCTCACAGATCATCGATTGGGAGAGCCAAAGCGTATCGGCCCCGAAGCGACACTCCAGACGTACCTGACCGTCAACACTCTGAAACAGAAGCAGCTCGCCTTGAGGAGCTGAAGGAAGGTCGGCGTCGTTCTGATCAATCATCTGAGTGCTCCCTGATCAGCTCTGGTTAGTCTTTGCGTTGGCTGGAAAAGAGTCCAAGGCCGTTTGACACAGTGTGTCGGAAATTCACCACCACCATGAACCCGATTGTCTTGAGTTTTTGTTTCAAGTGCTGTCGCTTCACTGATTTCAAGGCTCACAAAAAAGCCCCAGACCCTAAGATCTGAGGCTTTCTCATTTTTGCGTATGGTGCACCAGGCGGGATTCGAACGGCCGTTGGCTACGTTGATCAGAAAAAATCAGCAAAAGCGCCATTTTCGTTCTTTTTTTCGAACAGCCTATTGTCCTTTACCCCCTTTGATCCTAGGATTCGTTTGAGATTTCAAACGCTCTTGTCTGGGTGCTGAACCGCGCGAGTTTCATTATGTGCGTTATTTATGTGCTTCGGGCCGGTGAATGAATTTCCTGACGGCAGCCCTTGAGGCGCCTTTCTACAATCAATAATTCGCTCCGCCCCGCGCGGTGCTGTTAAGGAAAGCCCACATGCAGCTCAAAGACACCCAGTTGTTCCGCCAGCAAGCCTATATCGATGGCGCTTGGGTCGATGCGGACAATGGTCAGACGATCAAGGTTAACAACCCGGCAACGGGCGAAATTCTGGGCACCGTGCCAAAAATGGGCGCTGCCGAAACCCGCCGTGCTATCGAAGCCGCTGACAAAGCGCTGCCGGCCTGGCGTTCACTGACCGCCAAAGAGCGTGCGAACAAGCTACGTCGCTGGTTCGAACTGTTGATTGAAAACCAGGACGACCTCGGTCGCCTGATGACCCTCGAGCAAGGCAAGCCATTGGCTGAAGCCAAGGGCGAAATCGTTTACGCCGCTTCCTTCATCGAGTGGTTCGCCGAAGAAGCCAAGCGCATCTACGGTGACGTGATTCCTGGTCACCAACCGGACAAGCGCCTGATCGTGCTCAAGCAGCCGATCGGTGTAACCGCCGCGATCACCCCGTGGAATTTCCCGGCCGCCATGATCACCCGTAAAGCCGGCCCGGCTCTGGCCGCCGGTTGCACCATGGTGCTCAAGCCTGCGTCGCAAACCCCGTTCTCGGCTCTGGCCCTGGTTGAGCTGGCACACCGTGCCGGTATCCCGAAAGGCGTGCTGAGCGTCGTCACCGGCAGCGCCGGCGACATCGGCGGTGAGCTGACCAGCAACCCGATCGTGCGCAAACTGTCCTTCACCGGCTCGACCGAAATCGGTCGTCAGCTGATGGCCGAATGCGCCAAGGACATCAAAAAGGTTTCGCTGGAACTGGGCGGCAACGCACCGTTCATCGTGTTCGACGACGCGGATCTGGATAAGGCCGTCGAAGGCGCGATCATCTCCAAATACCGCAACAACGGTCAGACCTGCGTCTGCGCCAACCGCCTGTACATTCAGGATTCGGTCTACGACGCGTTTGCCGAGAAGCTGAAAGTGGCAGTTGCCAAGCTGAAAATCGGTAACGGTCTGGAAGAAGGCACCACCACCGGTCCCCTGATCGACGAAAAAGCCGTGGCCAAGGTTCAGGAGCACATTGCTGACGCCCTCAGCAAAGGCGCGACCCTGCTGGCTGGCGGCAAGAGCATGGAAGGCAACTTCTTCGAGCCGACCATTCTGACCAACGTACCAAACAATGCCGCCGTGGCGAAGGAAGAAACCTTCGGCCCATTGGCGCCACTGTTCCGCTTCAAAGACGAAGCCGATGTGATCGCGATGTCCAACGACACCGAGTTCGGTCTGGCTTCGTACTTCTATGCGCGTGACCTGGGCCGTGTGTTCCGTGTGGCTGAAGCTCTGGAATACGGCATGGTCGGCGTCAACACCGGGTTGATCTCCAACGAAGTCGCGCCGTTCGGCGGCATCAAGGCCTCGGGTCTGGGCCGTGAAGGCTCCAAGTACGGCATCGAAGATTACCTGGAAATCAAATACCTCTGCCTGGGCATCTGACCCCGGCAATGTATTGAGCGGAGAGGGGCACGAGAGCGCTGTCCCCTTTCTGCGCTTCAAACGATTTTTCTGTGTGGCCGGGAAAGCTGTGGCAGTCGATCATCGCATGCTGCCGTAGTTGCCTCCCCGCTGCGTATTCCTTGAACCACGCCGACCGATGAGCGGCGAATGAGGACATTATGAGCAAGACTAACGCATCCCTGATGAAACG
>JAPLSD010000848.1 GCA_026398835.1 Pseudomonas sp. | reverse complement strand
CAGCGAAGCCGCGCTGACCTTTGCCGACTATTTGCAGCGCCGTCGCTCCGGCGAGCCGGTGGCTTATATTCTCGGCCAGCAGGGTTTCTGGAAGCTGGACCTGGAAGTCGCACCGCATACGCTGATTCCGCGTCCGGACACTGAACTGCTGGTCGAGGCCGCGCTGGAGCTGTTGCCGGCCACGCCTGCCAAGGTGCTCGATCTGGGGACCGGCAGCGGCGCAATTGCCTTGGCCCTGGCCAGCGAGCGTCCAGCCTGGCACGTCACAGCGGTAGACCGAGTGCTGGAAGCCGTGGCCCTGGCCGAACGCAATCGCCAGCGTCTGCACCTGAATAACGCAACGGTGCTGAGCAGCCATTGGTTCAGCGCGCTGGAAGATCATCGTTTTCAGCTGATTATCAGTAACCCTCCGTACATTGCCGATGCCGACCCGCATCTGGTGGCCGGCGATGTGCGTTTCGAGCCGGCCAGCGCACTGGTGGCGGGCGTGGACGGGCTCGACGATTTGCGTCTGATCATCGCCCAGTCTCCGAAGCACCTGGAAGCAGGTGGCTGGTTGATGCTTGAACATGGCTACGATCAGGCACTGGCAGTGCGTGATTTGCTGCTGGCTCAAGGCTTTGAAGAAGTCCACAGTCGTAAAGACCTGGGCGGCCACGAGCGCATCAGTCTGGGGTGTCTACCGTGCTGAATGATCAGGAACTGTTGCGCTATAGCCGGCAGATTCTGCTGCAGCACGTCGACATCGACGGTCAGTTACGCCTCAAGAGCAGCCGCGTATTGATCGTCGGCCTCGGCGGTCTCGGCGCGCCAGTGGCCTTGTACCTGGCGGCGGCGGGGGTTGGCGAGCTGCATCTGGCGGACTTCGACACGGTCGATCTGACCAACCTGCAACGGCAGATCATCCATGACACTGACAGCGTTGGCCTGAGCAAGGTCGACTCGGCGATTCGTCGCTTGAGCGCGATTAATCCAGAGATTCAGTTGATCGCCCATCGTTCTGCGCTGGATGAAGATTCGCTGGGGGCTGCCATCGCTGCGGTCGATCTGGTGCTCGATTGCTCCGATAACTTTTCTACTCGCGAAGCGGTGAATGCGGCCTGCGTGGCGGCGAGCAAACCCTTGGTCAGCGGCGCGGCGATTCGCCTGGAAGGGCAATTGTCGGTGTTCGATCCGCGTCGGCCCGAAAGTCCCTGTTACCACTGCTTGTATGGGCACGGCAGCGAAGCCGAATTGACCTGCAGCGAAGCCGGGGTACTCGGTCCGCTGGTGGGGCTGATCGGTAGTCTGCAAGCCCTTGAGGCGTTGAAACTGTTGGTTGGTTTCGGCGAGCCGCTGGTGGGTCGTTTGCTGTTGATCGATGCCTTGGGCACGCGTTTTCGCGAACTGCGGGTCAAGCGTGATCCAGGTTGCAGTGTCTGTGGGCCAAAACATGCGTGAAGCGCCGATTGGTGTGTTCGACTCCGGCGTCGGCGGTCTGTCGGTGCTGGGTGAGATCCAGCGTCTGTTGCCCAACGAGTCGCTGCTGTACGTCGGCGATTGCGGCAATATTCCCTACGGTGAGAAGACCCCGGAGTTCATTCGCCAGCGCTGCAGCGTGATGGCCGAATTCTTTGCACAGCAAGGTGCCAAGGCATTAGTGCTGGCTTGCAACACGGCGACGGTGGCCGGTGTTGCGGACTTGCGTCGCGATTACCCGGATTGGCCTATCGTCGGCATGGAACCTGCGGTCAAGCCGGCGGCAGCGGCGACCCGCAGTGGCGTGGTCGGCGTGCTGGCGACCACCGGGACCTTACAGAGCGCAAAGTTCGCCGCATTACTCGATCGTTTCGCCACCGATGTGCGCGTCATCACTCAGCCTTGCCCGGGGCTGGTTGAACTGATTGAAGCAGGTGATCTGCACAGTCCTGCGCTTCGCCAGTTACTGCACGGCTATCTCGAGCCCTTGCTGGCGGCGGGGTGCGACACAATCATTCTCGGCTGCACCCACTATCCCTTTCTCAAGCTATTGCTCAAGCAAATGCTCGCGGACGACATCAGCCTGATCGATACCGGCGCCGCCGTCGCCCGGCAACTTCAACGCTTGCTCGCCGAGCGTGAATTGCTCGCCCAAGGTCCGGCACGCGAAGCGCAGTTCTGGACCAGTGCCAGTCCTGAGCACCTCAGAAATATTCTGCCACTGCTATGGAATGAGTCAGGTGTTGTGAGACGCTTTCCCTGGTAAAAAATCCTGAAAAAAAGGCAAATAAAAAAGCCTGAGTTTCTGCGTCTGCGATCGCTTCTATAGCTAGTCTGTTGAGTAATACAAAACCATACGAAAACGTTCGGAAAAGGATGTTTCTCATGAAGCGACTGTTCTGTTTGGCTGCGTCGACCCAGACCTACCGCCTGGGCATGCAATTGGATTGGGACAAGAGCTGGCTACAGAGTGATGTCGGTCGTCTGACCGGCTATTGGAGCGGCGCCTATACGTTCTGGAACGGCGACAAAAAGCCGAGCAATCACAGTCTGTCATTCTCGCCGGTACTGGTTTATGAGTTCGCCGGTGAAACCGTCAAACCTTATCTTGAGGCGGGGATTGGTTTGTCGGTGTTCGCCCATACCGAAGTGGAAGACAACAAGTTGGGGTCGGCGTTTGAGTTCGAAGACCGCATCGGTTGCGGCCTGCGCTTTACCGGTGGACATGAAGTCGGCATTCGCGCGACTCACTATTCCAACGCCAGCATCAACAGACATAACGACGGTATAGAGAGCTACTCGCTGCATTACACGATGCCGTTGTAAATTTTGCAGGATCATCCTGTGGCGAGGGAGCAAGCCCTCTCGCCACACATGTGCCTGCTTGAGATTCAACGATACGCCGTAGCAATCCCTTGGCGTTCGTTGATGCAATCCGCTTCGCCCATCTCGAACTCGCGACAGATCAGCGGGCGCTTCTCGTAGATGGTGCACATCATGGTGTTGCGATCCAGCGCGGCGCACCAGCCGTCATCCAGACGCAGCATGACTTCCCCACCCCAATCGTCAGTGTCGATAAAGCGTTCAGGCACACCGGTGTCGGTGATCAGCATGACTTCCAGTTGGCAGCAGCAGGCCGCGCACGTGGAGCAGGTGATCGCCGGTTCGGCGATTTGAGTGAGAGGAATAGTGTTCATGGCGCGCAGTGTAAGGCAGCGCGCCTGTGCTGTGTGAAAGGGCTGACGGACGTTCGGTGAACTGACG
>JAPLSD010000075.1 GCA_026398835.1 Pseudomonas sp. | reverse complement strand
GTGAAGGCCAGGTTCTCGCAGATGTTGTACAGCCCGTGGGTGCAGTAATAACAGGTGCCGCAATGCTGACAAGCATCGGCGGCCACCTGTTCGCCCACCGTGAAGCCCTGCACGTCGGCACCGATCCCGACGATCTCGCCGCAGAACTCATGACCGAGGATGCATTGTCCCTTGATTCCGGTCAGCGGGTGCGGCGCGTCCACCGGGATAAACACGGGACCGGCGACGTACTCATGCAGGTCGGAACCGCAGATGCCGCACCACTGCACGCGGATCTGCACCCAACCGGCCGGGGGTGCGATGGGCAGCGGCACGTCTTCCACGCGGATATCGTTGCGGCCATGCCAGACGGCCGCGCGCATGCTGCGGGTTGCGTTGATTGAAAGGCTCATGGATCTGTTCTCCTTGAAATCGCTCAGGCCCGACTGCCGCACCGGCAGCCGGGTACGCCGTCAGTGCTGTTGCACAAAATCCAGGATCAACCGGTTGACCTGTTCCGCCGCTTCCATCTGCACCATGTGCGCCTGGCCCGAAAGCAGCTCGACCTGTGCCGACAAGCCCTCGGTGTGAGCGGCTGGGATGATCGCGTCATCACTGCCCCAGATCAGCAGCACCGGTTGCTGGCCGTCCTGCACCACCGCACGCAGGTCGACCTGTTGTCGCCCACCCGCAAACAGCGTCGAGGCCAGTTTTCGCAACGCGCTGTCGACGCCTTCCAGGCGTTTGAACTTGAGCATGTCTTCGAGCATTTGGCGGTTCACCAGCTCGGGGTTCGAGAACAGTTGCATCAGTTGCGGCTTGAGTGCGTTGCGGTTGGCGGCGTCGACAAAGCCTTGCAGGTATTCGCCATTAATTTCCTGGCCTAGCCCGGCGCTGCCGATCAAGGTCAGAGAGCAAACACGTTGTGGGGCCAGCCGCGCGGTGTTCAAGCAGACCGCGCCGCCCATGGAATGCCCCACCAGATGCACCGCCTCGATGTCCAGATGATCGAGCAACGCCAGTACCACCTCACTCAATTCATCGAGGTCACCGCGCTGTAGGGTTTTGCCCGACTCGCCGTGACCTGGAAGATCCAGTGCGATCACCCGCCGCCCGGCGGCCAGCGCTTCGTGGTTGAACATCCAGTTGTTCAGATCGCCGCCGAAACCATGCACCAAAAGCAGCGGTGTGCCGCCTTCGCCGCGCTCGAAATAGCGGATGATGCGCCCGTCCAGCTCGATCTTTTGCGGCGCTGGCCCGCTGTCTTCGTCACTGGCATCTCCCGGGACGAAGCTGGCCTGGAACTGCTCGACCACCGCGTCGATCTCCTCCTCGCTGGCGTCTCCCTCGACGATGATGCCGAGCAAGGCACCCACCGACAGGGTTTCGTCCTGACGCGCAATGGTGCGTCGCAACACCCCGGAAAACGGCGCTTCGACACTGCTGGAAATCTTGTCGGTTTCCACATCGAGCACTTCATCGCCCTTGACGATGGTCTCGCCCTCCTCCTTGAGCCAGACGTCGACCCGGCCTTCGGTCATCGACAGCCCCCACTTGGGCATGGTCAGAACGTGGATCTGGCTCATGGGCGCTTCCTCCACTCGATGAGCTTGAGCACCGCGGCTTCGATCTTCGCTGCGTCAGGGATGTACAGGTCTTCCAGCGCGTCGGAGAACGGCACCGGGGTGTGCGGCGCGGTGACCATTTCGATCGGTGCCTGCAAGGCCGAAAAGGCTTTCTGCGCCACCAGCGCGGAAATGTCGGTAGCCATGGAACAGCGCGGGTTGGCTTCGTCGATCACCACCAGGCGACCGGTCTTTTCCACGCTTTCAAGGATGCTGTCCTCATCCAGCGGGCTGGTGGTGCGCAGGTCGATCACCTCGCAGTCGATGCCACGGCCCGCCAGGCTGCGTGCCGCGTCCATCGCCAGATTAACCGTGCGGCCGTAGGAAACCAGGGTCACGTCTTTGCCCTCACGGAGGAAGTTGGCCTCGCCAAAAGGAATCGTATAGAGCTCCTCCGGGACCTCGCCTTGCATGCTGTAGAGCAACTTGTGCTCACAGAAAATCACCGGATCGTTGTCGCGGATGGCCTGAATCAGCAGGCCTTTGGCATCGTAAGGCGACGATGGGCAGACCACTTTCAGACCTGGGATATGGGTCCAGAGTGAAGTGAGCATTTGCGAGTGCTGAGCGGCCGCCCGCAGGCCGGCACCGACCATGGTGCGGATCACCAGTGGCGTCGATGCCTTGCCGCCAAACATATAGCGGAATTTCGCTGCCTGATTGAGGATCTGGTCCAGGCAACAGCCGGCGAAGTCGACGAACATCAATTCACACACCGGGCGCACGCCACAGGTCGCTGCACCGACCGCGGCGCCGACATAACCCAATTCGGACAAGGGCGTGTCCAGTACCCGCCCGGGAAACTGATGGTAAAGCCCCTTGGTGACCCCAAGCACACCGCCCCAGGCGTCGTTTTCACCGGGAGCACCGGCGCCGCCCGCCACGTCTTCACCCATGATGAACACAGTGGGGTCGCGGCGCATTTCCTGGGCCAGGGCTTCGTTGATTGCTTGTTGATAGCTGATTTTTCTCGCCATGATGAGGGTCTCGATTTCTTGTTATAGGGGCGTTCAGGGATAGGAGACGTAAACGTCGGTCAGCAGGTCGGCAGCCGTTGGTTTGGGGTCGGATTTGGCTTTGCGCACCGCGTTTTCGATCAGTTGCTCGACCTCGACGTCGATCTGATCCAGTCGGCTGGCATCCACCCGCCCGGCCCGCGTGGTGCGCTCGCGGAACTGCATCAGGCAATCGTTGTGCTCGCGAAAGTGCTTCACCTCGTCGGGGGCGCGATAGGTCTGGGCATCGCCCTCGAAGTGGCCGTAGTAGCGGGTCAACTTGACCTCGATCAGCGACGGACCTTCGCCGGCACGGGCGCGTTCGACGGCAGCGCCGGCAGCTTCGTGCACGGCGAAGAAGTCGAAACCGTCTACCGTGACCCCAGGCATGCCAAATCCGGCAGCGCGATCGGCAATGTGATCGCAGGCCACCGACCAGTTGGACGCCGTGGCCTCGGCATAGCCGTTGTTCTCGGCAATGAACAGACACGGCAGGTTCCACACCGACGCCATGTTCATCGCCTCGAACACCGCGCCTTCGTTGGAGCCGCCGTCGCCGAAGAACACCACCGCCACGCTGTCGGTGCCCTTGAGTTTGGCCGCCAGTGCCGCGCCGACGACCAGAGGTGCTCCAGCACCGACGATACCGTTGGCGCCGAGCATGCCTTTCTCGAAATCGGCAATGTGCATGGAGCCGCCCTTGCCTTGGCAGACACCGGTTTTCTTGCCGTAGATCTCGGCCATCATCCCGTTCACATCAACGCCTTTGGCGATG
>JAPLSD010000387.1 GCA_026398835.1 Pseudomonas sp. | reverse complement strand
GTGTCCGGACGCGGAATCAGCGTATGCGGTGCGACTTCCAGGTCCAGCTTCCAGAAACCCTGCTGGCCGAGAATATAAGCCACCGGCTCGCCGGAGCGACGGCGCTGCAAATAGTCGGCAAAGGTCAGCGCGGCTTCGCTGCTGACAATTCGTTCTGGCCAGGTGTGCAGAAAACTGCGGGACTTGCCCAACGCAGCCGCCAGCAACAATTCGGCATCCAGACGGGCCGTGGGCGAATCGGGCAGTTCGGCTGCGCGTAACAAGCTGGCAATAATCGTCATTTACTCACCTATTGCTGCCAGTTGATCAGCTTGATACTCAGCCAGCAATGGCTCGATTACCGCATCGACGCCGCCCGCGAGAATTTCATCGAGCGAATACAGGGTCAGGTTGACCCGGTGATCGGTCACCCGGCCTTGGGCAAAGTTATAGGTGCGAATCCGCTCGGAGCGATCACCCGAACCCACCAGCAACTTACGCTCGCTGGCGATGGCATTGGCCGCGGCGCTGGTCTGCTGGTCATTCAACTTGGCCGACAGCCAGGACATGGCCCGCGCGCGGTTCTTGTGCTGGGAGCGTTCTTCCTGACACTCAACCACGATCCCCGAAGGAAGGTGAGTGATGCGAATCGCCGAATCGGTCTTGTTGACGTGCTGACCACCAGCACCGGAAGAGCGATAGGTGTCGACCCGCAGATCCGCCGGGTTGATCTCGATGGCTTCCTGTTCATCCGGCTCAGGCAACACCGCGACGGTGCAAGCGGACGTGTGGATACGGCCTTGGGATTCAGTCGCCGGGACCCGTTGTACGCGATGAGCGCCGGATTCGAATTTCAACTTGCCATAGACATTGTCGCCTTCGACCCGGGCGATGACTTCTTTGTAGCCGCCATGCTCGCCCTCGTTTTCCGAGAGAATTTCCACCCGCCAGCCGCGACGCTCGGCGTAGCGTGAATACATACGGAACAGGTCGCCGGAGAAAATTGCCGCTTCGTCCCCCCCGGTGCCGGCGCGAATTTCAAGGAACACGTTGCGTCCGTCGTTGGGGTCCTTGGGTAGCAGCATGCGTTGCAGGTCGCCTTCGAGCTCGATCAGCCGCTCTTTGGCTTCGCGCACTTCTTCACCAGCCATTTCGCGCATGTCCGGATCGCTGTCCTTGAGCAACGCCTGGGCGCCTTCAAGGTCGCCCTGAACCTTGAGCAGCTGTTTATAAGTGGCGACAATCGGTTCAACTTCCGCGTACTCCTTGGAATAGGTGCGGAACTTGTTCTGGTCGGAAATGACTTCGCCATCGCCAAGCAAGGCGGTCAGTTCCTCGAAACGGTCCTGGAGGATGTCCAGCTTATTGAGCAGTGACGCTTTCATTGCGGTTTTTTATCCGAAAAGCTATCCGATGAGCCCTCACCGAGGGCAAAAAGTTCCTGGGCCATGGCCAGCGCATCGAGGCGACCTTCGGCGGACAGCTTTTTCAGCTGCACACTCGGCGCATGCAACAATTTGTTGGTCAGTCCGCGGGCCAGTTGCACCAGCACGTCTTCGGCGCTGCTGCCGTTGGCCAGCATGCGCTGCGCTTTTTGCAATTCTTCGTCGCGCATGCGTTCGCCTTGCTGACGGTAGGCCTTGAGCACATCCACTGCCGCCAGTTCACGCAAGCGCGCCATGAAGTCGTCGGCGCCGATGGACACCATCTCTTCAGCCGCTTGCGCAGCACCCTGACGGCTCTTGAGGTTTTCGGCGACCACTTCGTGGAGATCGTCGACGCTATAGAGGTAAACGTCGTCCAGCTCGCCCACTTCCGGCTCGATATCGCGTGGCACGGCGATATCGACCATGAAAATCGGTTTGTGCTTACGCAGCTTCAATGCGCTCTCGACCGCGCCCTTACCAAGAATCGGCAACTGACTGGCCGTGGAGCTGATAACGATGTCGCTGCGAACCAGTTCTGCCGGAATATCCGAGAGCAGCACCGCATGAGCACCGAACTGCTCGGCCAGAATGCTTGCGCGCTCCAGGGTGCGGTTGGCGACCACGATACGCTTGACGCCAAGCTCATGCAGATGCCGGGCGACCAGCGTGATGGTTTCACCGGCGCCGATCAACAAGGCCTGGCTACGCTGCAAGTCGCTGAAAATCTGTTTTGCCAGGCTGACGGCGGCGAAAGCCACCGACACCGGGTTTTCGCCGATGGCGGTGTCGGTACGCACCTGTTTGGCCGCATTGAATGTGGCCTGGAACAAGCGTCCGAGCAAAGGGCCAATGGTGCCGGCCTCACGGGCCACGGCATAGGCCGACTTCATCTGACCAAGAATCTGCGGTTCGCCCAGCACCAGCGAGTCCAGCCCCGACGCCACACGCATCATGTGACGAACTGCCGCATCATCTTCATGCACATAAGCGCTGGCGCGCAGCTCGTCGAGACTCAAATGGTGGTAATCGGCCAGCCAGCGCAGCACGTTGTCAGACGAAAGGTGATCCTGCTCTATATACAGTTCACTGCGATTGCAGGTGGAGAGGATCGCAGCTTCGCGACTGTCGGTGAGGCGGCAGAGCTGCTGCAAGGCCTCAACCAACTGCTCAGGGGTAAAGGCCACGCGCTCGCGGACGTCTACTGAAGCAGTCTTGTGGTTAATACCGAGTGCAAGGAAGGCCATTCAAGGTCGCTGATGATGTCGAGAAGCCGCCAATTGTCCTACTTCGCCAGATTCAGAACAACCATTGCCGATTTTTAATCCCTGGCAGGCCGGTTATGTTTGGGCTATCGCTTGTGTCATGATGATCCGACCGCAGGTTAGTCGTCCTCTTCCTATATGAATAGATCTTCCGCGTTGCTCCTCGCTTTTGTCTTCCTAAGCGGCTGCCAGGCCTTGGCCCCCGTATCGCCGGACGGTAAGCCGCCGGTCGAAGGCAGCACTCCGGCCCCTGAAAAGCCCAAGGTTTACAGTCCGTTCAGCGAAGAGACAATCTTCAGCCTGCTGAGCGCAGAACTGGCTGGCCAGCGCAATCGTTACGACATTGCCCTGGATAACTACGTCACCCAGGCCATCAATACTCAGGATCCGGGAATCTCCGAGCGGGCCTTCCGTATCGCCGAATACCTGGGCGCCGATCAGGCAGCGCTGGACACCTCGCTGATCTGGGCGAAAAACGCCCCGGACGATCTGGAGGCGCAACGTGCAGCGGCCGTTCAGCTGGCACGCAGCGGGCGCTATGACGACTCCATGGTCTACATGGAGAAAGTCCTGCAAGGCAAAGGCGACACCCATTTCGACTTTCTTGCCTTGTCTGCCGCCGATACCGATCAAGACACCCGCAACGGTCTGATGAAAAGTTTTGACCGTTTGTTGCAGAAACACCCGCGCAACGGCCAGTTGATTTTCGGCAAAGCGCTGTTACTGCAACAGAATGGAGACTCCGAGGGCGCGCTGACCCTCCTCGAGAAAAACCCACCAGAAGAAGGCGAAATAGCGCCGTTGCTACTCCATGCCCGCTTGCTGCAAAGCTTGAATCGCGGCAAGGAAGCCTTGCCACTGCTGCAAAAAAGCATCCGCAAATACCCGGACGACAAGCGCCTGCGCCTGACGTATGCACGCATGCTGGTCGAACAGGACCGCATGGACGACGCCAAAGTCGAGTTCTCCAGCCTGGTCCAGCAATATCCGGAAGATGATGAGTTGCGTTACTCCCTGGCACTGGTCTGTCTGGAAGCCAAGGCCTGGGAAGAGGCCAAGGGCTATCTGGAAGACCTGGTTGCCCGCGAAAGCCACGTCGATTCAGCGCACCTGAACCTGGGTCGTATTGCCGAAGAACGCAACGACCCGCAAGGCGCACTGATCGAGTACGCCCAGGTAGGCCCGGGCAATGACTACTTGCCCGCGCAACTACGTCAGGCCGATATTCTGATGAATAATGGTCGTACTGCCGAAGCTGAAAGCCGTTTGGCCGCTGCGCGCGGCGCTCAACCCGATTACGCGATTCAGCTGTACCTGGTCGAAGTCGAGACCTTGTCCGCCAACAAACAGGACGATCGCGCCTGGAAAGTGCTGCAGCAAGCCTTGCAGCAATATCCGGACGACTTGAATCTGCTGTACACCCGTGCCATGCAGGCGGAAAAACGCAACGACCTGGCGCAGATGGAAAAAGACCTGCGGCTGATCATCAAGCGCGACCCGGACAACGCCATGGCGCTGAACGCCCTCGGCTACACCTTGTCGGACCGTACGACGCGTTATGCCGAAGCCAAGGCGCTGATCGAACAGGCTCATCAACTGAATCCAGAAGACCCGGCAGTACTCGACAGCCTCGGCTGGGTGAACTTCCGCCTGGGCAACCTCGACGAAGCAGAACGCCTGCTGCGTCAGGCCCTTGAGCGTTTCCCCGATCAGGAAGTCGCCGCGCACCTGGGCGAAGTCCTGTGGGCCAATGGCAAACAACGCGAAGCCAAGCAAATCTGGGGCAAGTTCCTCAAGGATCAGCCTGACAGCCCTACCCTGCGCGGAACCATCAAGCGCCTGACCGGATCCGAGACTCTTTAAGATTATGTTTTTGCGCCACGTTATCGTTTTCAGCTTTATCGCCCTGCTCGCCGGTTGCGCGGGCTTCGGCGCCCGTGAGTCCGTTGAGGGTCATGGCAATCCTGCGCAATGGCGCGAACACAAACAGCAACTGAGCAGCCTCGATGGCTGGCAGATCAGCGGCAAGGTCGGTATTCGCGCCCCGAAAGATTCGGGCAGCGGCACCTTGTTCTGGCTACAGCGTCAGGACTACTACGACATTCGCCTGTCAGGCCCACTGGGGCGCGGCGCGGCACGCCTGACCGGTCGACCGGGCAAGGTAGCACTGGAAGTCGCCAACCAGGGACGCTATGAAGCGTCTACGCCCGAAGCCCTGCTCGAAGAGCAGCTGGGCTGGAAGCTGCCGGTCTCGCACCTGGTATGGTGGGTTCGCGGCCTTCCCGCGCCCGACAGCAAAAGCCGTTTGAAACTGGATGCCGACAGCCGCCTGGCCAACCTCGAGCAGGATGGCTGGCAGGTCGAATATCTGAGTTATGCCGAACAGAGCGGCTTCTGGCTGCCCGAGCGGATCAAGCTTCACGGCCCCGACCTCGACGTCACGCTGGTGATCAAGGACTGGCAACCTCGCAAACTGGGGCAATGATATGACTGCAACCCGTCTGACCTTGCCTGCTCCGGCAAAACTCAATCTGATGCTGCATATCCTCGGTCGCCGTGAAGATGGCTACCACGAGTTGCAGACGCTGTTTCAGTTTCTCGATTATGCCGACGAACTGACCTTTGCCGTTCGCGATGACGGCGTCATCAAGCTGCATACCGAATTTCCCGGCGTCCCCCACGACAGCAATTTGATCGTGCGTGCGGCAAAAAAACTTCAGGAACAATCCGGCTCCACGCTGGGAATCGATATCTGGATCGAAAAAATTCTGCCCATGGGTGGTGGAATCGGTGGCGGCAGTTCAAATGCGGCGACCACACTGCTCGGCCTCAATCATCTCTGGCAACTGGGTTGGGATGAAGATCGGCTAGCCACTTTGGGCCTGACGTTAGGCGCCGACGTCCCGGTTTTCGTGCGTGGGCACGCCGCTTTTGCTGAGGGCGTCGGAGAAAAACTGACCCCTGTAGACCCCGAAGAACCGTGGTATCTCGTGCTTGTGCCGCAAGTATCTGTAAGTACAGCAGAAATTTTTTCAGATCCACTGTTGACACGTAACTCTCCTCCCATTAAAGTGCGCCCCGTTCCCAAGGGAAACAGTCGAAATGACTGCTTACCGGTGGTAGCAAGGCGTTATCCAGATGTACGTAACGCATTGGATTTGTTAGGTAAATTTACCGAAG
>JAPLSD010000228.1 GCA_026398835.1 Pseudomonas sp. | reverse complement strand
GATTTTCCAGCCGGCCGAGGAAGGCCTGGCCGGCGCCCGAAGAATGATTCAGGAAGGTGTGCTACAACAGTTCCCCTGCGATGCGGTGTTCGCCGCACACAACATGCCTGGCTACCCTGTCGGAAAACTCGGGTTCCGAGCAGGGCCCTTCATGGCCTCCGCCGACCAGGTCAATGTCACGATTCACGGAAAAGGTGGCCATGGCGCGATGCCGCATTTGAGCGTCGACCCTGTGGTGGTCTGCGCAAGCATCATCATGGCCTTGCAGACAATCGTCTCGCGCAACGTTTCACCTCAGGAAATGAGCGTCATCACCGTCGGGGCCATTAACGCAGGCAAGGCGTCCAACGTGATCCCGGACAGCGCGCACATGCTGATGTCGGTCCGCTCACTGAACAACGCCGTCCGGGACCGCCTGGAGAGCCAGATAAAACGCCTCATTCACGCCCAGGCGGAGGCATTCGGCGCGACAGCCGAGATTCACTACAGTGCCGACTACCCCTTGCTGGTGAATGACGAAGAAATGACCCGGTTCGCCAGTCAGGTGGCCATCGACTGGCTCGGTGAGGACGAGGTAATGAGAAACATTGTGCCCTTCAATGGCAGCGAGGATTTCGCCTATTTCCTGCAGCAATGCCCTGGCTGTTACCTGATCATCGGCAATGGCGACGGTGAAAAAAGCTGCATGGCTCACGACCCACGCTACGACTTCAATGACGACATTTTGATTCGTGGTGCTGGCTTTTGGGTCAAGTTGACCGAGGCCTTTTTACCGCTTAACGCTTGAGCAAAGACCTGTCAAACCGAGAAAACCAATAAAAAATGAGGTCATCATGCAGCTACGCAAACTTCAATACACCGTCATGTTGTTCGGGCTAATCATCACCCCGATATCGCAGGCGGAACAGGTGATAAAATTTGGCGTCGACCCCAGCTACCCACCGTTCGAGCAAAAGCAGCCAGACGGCTCATTGAGTGGTTTTGATATCGATCTGGGCAACGCCCTGTGTGCTGAGTTGCGGGTCAAGTGCATCTGGGTCGAGCAAACCTTCGACAGCATGATCCCGGCCTTAAAGGCGAAGAAATTCGACGCCATCCTGTCTGCATTCAGCGCCACCGAGGCACGTCGCCAGCAAGTCGATTTCAGCCATAAGATCTACACTGCCCCGTCTTCTCTCGTCGCCAGGAAAAACGCCGGATTGCTGCCGACGGCAGAGTCGTTGAAAGGTAAGTCCGTAGGGGTTGTTCTAGGATCACTGCATGAAAGTTTTGCCAACTCGGAATGGGGTCGCCAAGGCGTCAACATCCTTTCCTACCAAACCCAGGACCAAGTGTTTTCGGACCTCATCAACGGACGCCTGGATGCTTCGTTCCAAGCCTCGGTTCAGGCAGATATTGGGTTGTTGCAAAAGCCTCAAGGTCAAGAATTTGCCTTCGCCGGTGACCCCATCACCGACAAACGCATCATTGGCGATGGCGTCGCAATCGGTGTCAGAAAAAACGAGCCTGATCTGAGGGAGCAACTGAACACGGCCATTTCCGGCGTTCGTCAATCAGGCCAGTACGACCAGATCGCAAAGAAATATTTCAACTTCGATATTTACGGCGAGTGAGCGAATCCCCACGAGGCTGTCTGGCCAACGCGCCACAACTGTCTCGTACCCTGGCCCTGAAAGGTTTCGTCAGCACCAGCCTGGAGGATTACCAACCGGTGCTCGACTACCAGCGCAGTGCGCATGAACTGGGTTATGCGACACTCGCTTGAACCGGCTTCTGGTCGGTCATCAAGACGGGAAAAGCCCAGCTGAAAGGCTGGGCCGAATGGCCTCCACTGAACTCTTCATCAAGGATTCGCTCAAGGAACAAAACGATAGCCAACACCTGTTTCGGTGAGCAGATGGCATGGTTGCGACGGGTCAGCCTCGATCTTCTTGCGCAGGCCTCCCATGAACACGCGTAGATACTGCGTATCGGCTTGATGGGATGGCCCCCATACCGCCTTAAGTAATTGGAGATGCGTCAG
>JAPLSD010000289.1 GCA_026398835.1 Pseudomonas sp. | reverse complement strand
GGAGTACATTCCCAGCTCGGCGAAAATCTCCGAGATGCTGCAGACCGACGAAGCGGCGCTGTTCCCGTTGACCCCGACCCAGGTCACCGCGCTGAAACTGCGCGGCATGCCGGTGGAATATGCGCAGCCCAAGGAAGGCGCGGTGGTGCTCAACGTCGCCGAATGCGCCATCGCCAACAACACTCAGCCGGAACTGGCGCAGAAGCTCGCGGCGTTCCTGCTGACGCCCGAAGCCCAAGCCGCGGCCCTTGAAGATGGCGACCAAATCCCGTCCAACCCCAACACCCCGACCACCGACAAGACTCGCGGTCAGGTCGAAGCAATGAAGCAATACCTGGAAACCGCTATCGCCATCGACTGGGATCAGGTCAACGAACAGCGCCCGGAGTGGAATGCGCGCTGGAACCGGAATATTGAGCGCTAGGTAAGGTATGTGGGGCAAGCCCTCTGTTGTAGGAGCAGCGCCAACGCCTTGGCCTGACTGGCCACGTCCGTCACCGCGGTGCTTTCCCACCACATCCCGCGCAACGGCGGGCCCATGGCGAACAAGCGGTCGGCAACCTGTCCGTCGGCATTGATCAACGCGCCGCCGGCATCGGCGGCAATTCCCAGCGCCAGCGGTCCCGGTTGAATCAGGCCGCGAGCCAGCAGTTGTTGCGGCAAAGGCCGGGCCACACGGCGCCAGTCGTACTCGATGCCGCTGGAGTTGATCAACGCCGCACCGCTGACCAGGGTGGTGTGCGCCTCGCCACGTCGCCGAATGCGGATGCTCACCTGACCGTCAGCCGAGTGCTCGAGGCCCTTGAACGACGCTGCATGAATCCGCAAGCGCCCCTCGGCGTGTAAACGCCCCACCAACTCGGCACTCAACGGCGGCGAACGATGATGGTGACTTTCCCACCACGGCCGTACGTGGCGAACAAACTGTCGGCGCTGCACATCGGTCGCCTGGCTCCACAAACGGCCGATATGCGCACGCACGGTGTCCAGCGGCGCTTGCCAATCGATACCGGCCGACAGTGCCACCTGACAATGGCGACGCAATTCGCGCAGCAACTGCCTCGGGCTGCGAATGCTGTAATCCTCGGCGAGAAAATCCACCCAGGCCGGTGGTTGGCGGCGGACATGGGGCAACAGTCCGTGCCGGGAAAACACCTCGATCGGCCCGCGATGTCCGGCCTGTTCCAGCGACACCACGGCATCGACCATGGTCAGCCCGGAGCCGATGATCAACACCGTGGACTG
>JAPLSD010000540.1 GCA_026398835.1 Pseudomonas sp. | reverse complement strand
GAGCAGTCTGGTAGCTCGTCGGGCTCATAACCCGAAGGTCGTCGGTTCAAATCCGGCTCCCGCAACCAAACATCAAAAAAGGCTACTCGAAAGAGTGGCCTTTTTTGTGCGTGTCGATTTTTATAACCCAATCTTCTGCCCCCCCACACCTCAGCGGCCGAAAGGGTGCGAAAGGAAAACCCTTTGCGCATCGCCTGTAGAATGCCGCCACACAGACGCGGGATGGAGCAGTCTGGTAGCTCGTCGGGCTCATAACCCGAAGGTCGTCGGTTCAAATCCGGCTCCCGCAACCAAATATCAAAGAAGGCTACTCGAAAGAGTGGCCTTTTTTGTATCTGCCGAAAATTCCTTTCGCAACAATGATCTGGCAATGTGCGCCGAACTGTCCACCGTCAATCGGCACCTTCTCAGTGCAGGCTATGCTGAGTCACAGGCAACACCCTCTATTACTGATTGCGCGTAGTCGTCGAGTTACGATGAGACGCGTTAATATTTGAAATTATTTTTCCCATAGGGATTGGTAACTTGGCTGGATACCCCCATCCTGTCGCGCACAATCCAAGAGGTGATTGATGCGCGCCAACTCGTCTGATTCACAAGACACCGTCACAGCGAACCAACCGATTACAGCCACTCGCCTGCGCTGGCTGGACCTGTTGAGCAAATACCGTCAACCCATCGGTCTGGGCGTCACTCTGCTGCTGTTCGCTATCGCGCTGGTTGCCTGTCGCCACCTGTTGAGCGAGCTCGATCTGTATGCTTTGCACGACTCAATCCTGGAAGTGCCAAAACCGGCCTTACTCGGTGCAGTCGCAGCCACCATCGTTGGTTTCATCATTCTGCTGGGCTACGAGTGGTCAGCCAGCCGTTATGCCGGCGTGAAGTTGCCACCGCGCACTTTGGCTCTGGGAGGATTCACCGCGTTCGCCATCGGCAATGCCATTGGCCTTTCGCTGCTGTCGGGCGGTTCGGTACGTTACCGTTTGTATGCACGCTTCGGCCTGGGGGCGTCTGAGGTCGCGCGCATGACGCTGTTTGCCAGCCTGTCGCTGGGCTGCGCCCTGCCGCCGCTCGCAGCTCTGGCCACCCTCAGCAACCTGCCAGCCGCCTCTACTGCCCTGCATCTGTCCGAGCCCCTGCTGGGCGCGATTGCCAGCGCCGTTCTAATCCTCGCCGCGGTGCTGGCAATTGGCATCTACCGCCGCCGCCTGCCAGAACAACCGTTCCCGGACAACTTGCTGGTCAAAGTCGGACGCCGCACCTTGCGCCTGCCAGGCCGCCGCCTGACCTTCCTGCAACTTGTGATTACCGCGCTGGACGTGGCCGCTGCCGCCACCGTGCTCTATCTATTACTGCCTGAAGCGCCTCCGTTCGGTGCTTTCATGCTGGTTTACCTGCTGGCTCTGGCCGCCGGTGTGCTCAGTCATGTGCCCGGTGGCGTCGGGGTATTCGAAGCGATTCTGTTGGCGGCCTTCGCCGACAAACTCGGTGCCGCACCATTGGCGGCGGCCTTGCTGCTGTATCGCCTGATCTACGTGGTTATGCCGTTGCTGGTGGCGTGCCTGCTGCTGCTGATCAGCGAAGCGCAGCGGCTGTTTCAGTCTCGTCAATCGCTACGGGTAGCCTCGGGCCTTGCTGCGCCGATCCTCGCAGTACTGGTGTTTCTGTCCGGCGTGGTGCTGCTGTTTTCCGGCGCCACACCGGAAATCGATACCCGCCTGGAACACATCGGTTTTCTGATCCCCCACCGCCTGGTCGACGCCTCGCACTTCGGTGCCAGCCTGATCGGCGTGCTCTGCCTGTTGCTCGCTCAAGGCTTGCGTCGCCGACTCTCGGCAGCCTGGATGCTCACCACCATTTTGCTGCTGGTGGGTGCCCTGCTCTCTTTGCTCAAAGGGTTCGACTGGGAAGAAGCCAGCCTGATGACCCTGACTGCCGCCCTGTTGGCGGTATTCCGTCGTTCGTTCTATCGCCCGAGCCGGCTGACCGAAGTGCCGTTCTCACCGCTGTATCTGGTATCCAGTGTTTGCGTGCTGGGCGCTTCGATCTGGCTGCTGCTGTTCGCTTATCAGGACGTGCCCTACAGCCATCAACTCTGGTGGCAGTTCACCCTCGACGCTGATGCTCCACGCGGCTTGCGCTCGTTACTCGGTGCTGCGGTGCTGCTGGTGGTGGTGTCACTGACCTGGTTGCTGCGCACCGCACGCCCGGTGATCCACCTGCCGACCAACGAAGAGCTGGACAGGGCGATAAAAATTCTCATGGCCTCGGCCCAACCGGACGGTGGCCTGGCCCTGACCGGTGACAAGGCGTTGCTGTTTCATCCCAACGACGATGCGTTCCTGATGTACGCCCGCCGTGGGCGCAGCCTGGTTGCGCTCTATGACCCGATCGGCCCGACCCAGCAACGGGCCGAGATGATCTGGCAATTCCGCGACCTCTGCGATATCCATCACGCTCGCCCGGTGTTCTACCAGGTACGCGCCGAAAACCTGCCGTACTACATGGACATCGGCTTGACCGCGATCAAACTCGGCGAAGAAGCCCGGGTCGATCTGCAGCGCTTTGATCTCGAGGCCAAAGGCAAAGAGATGAAAGACCTGCGTTACACCTGGAACCGTGGCACTCGGGACGGCCTGTCGCTGGAGGTCCACGAGCCGGGCCAAGCGCCGATGGATGAACTGAGAGTCATCTCCGATGCCTGGCTGACCGGCAAGAATGTGCGCGAGAAAGGCTTCTCCCTTGGCCGTTTCGACGAGGACTACCTCAAGCACTTTCGCGTTGCGATCATCCGTTTTGAAGGGCGCCCGGTGGCGTTTGCCAACCTGCTCGAGACCTATGGCCATGAACTGGCCAGCCTCGACCTGATGCGCGCCCATCCTGACGCGCCCAAACTGACCATGGAGTTCATGATGGTCGGCCTGATTCAACATTATAAAAATCATGGATATGCACGTTTCAGCCTGGGTATGGTGCCGTTGTCGGGTCTACAACCCCGTCGTGGCGCACCGCTGACCCAACGCCTCGGCTCGATGGTGTTCCGCCGCGGCGAGCAACTCTACAATTTCCAGGGGTTGCGCCGTTTCAAAGACAAGTTCCAGCCTGACTGGGAACCCCGTTACATGGCCGTGCCCGCCGGACTTGATCCGCTGGTGGCACTGGCCGATACCGCCGCCCTGATTGCGGGCGGCTTGACTGGATTGGTGAAACGCTGATGATTCAACGCTCCTGGCGGTATTTACTGGCCACTCTGGTGGTGCTTGCCCTGCTCCTCGGTGGTGGCTATTGGTTCTGGAACCGCCCAGCGCCAGAGCCGACGCTTGAACACCTGACACAAGCAGATGGATCGACAACGACTCGCGTCATTCCCGGCACCACTGCGCGCGCGCAAGTGGTCGTGGCCGTGACGGATGACCAAAAGCTCAACGACAAACAACTGCTGACGCTTAGCCAAGGTGGTGCTGCGCAGATCGTTCAAGTGATCCTGCCCACCGATTGCACGTTGCAGGGGGACGCACTGCAGTCGGCCCTGAAACAACTAAGCGGTCCAGCCACCCTGGTCAGCGGTATCGGCCCCGGGGCAATCCTGGCCTGGCGCTGGTTGTCCGAGCAAACCAATGACAAGGCCCAGGCTATCTCTGTGGATCTGGCACTGGAAAAACCCGGCTGTACCCATCTGCTGCCCAAAACCGCTGCTCACGGTCACTGGTTGGTGGCCTGGAACGACAACCCCGACGACACCAGTGCAGGCTTCGTTCGGGATCAACCCAACGCCGAAACCAGCATCAGCGACTACGACATCAACTTGCCGCAAGTCCTGAATAATGAGCTGCGCAAAATCCTCGTCGGTTCAGACAAGGGCAATGGCGGCCTGAACATCCCTGTGGTTGAAGTACCCGCCGGCCAGGCCAAAGACACGGTGACCCTGTTCCTGTCGGGTGACGGCGGCTGGCGCGACCTGGACCGCGACGTGGCCGGAGAAATGGCCAAGATCGGCTACCCGGTGGTCGGCATCGATACCTTACGCTACTACTGGCAGCACAAGAGCCCGGAGCAAAGCGCCACTGACCTCGCCGAACTGATGCAGCACTACCGGCAGAAATGGGGCACCAAACGCTTCGTGCTGACCGGTTACTCCTTTGGCGCAGATGTATTGCCGGCCATCTACAATCGCCTGCCAGAAGCCGAACAGCAACGGGTCGACGCCATTATCCTGCTGGCCTTCGCCCGCACCGGCAGCTTCGAAATCCAGGTCGAAGGCTGGCTCGGCAACGCCGGCAAAGAAGCCGCCACCGGTCCGGAAATGGCCAAGCTGCCAGCAGACAAAGTGGTGTGCATCTATGGCGCAGAAGAGGTCGACGAAAGCGGTTGCACCGAGAAGACCGCAGTTGGCGAAGCGATAAAGCTGCCTGGCGGCCACCACTTCGACGAGAACTACCCGGCCCTGGCTCAACGCCTGGTCGACGCGATAGAGAAGCGCCAGGGCAAGACCAAGGTCGCTGAAGAGTGATCTGAACGTCGCCCACAAAAAAGCCCCCGCTGCCGCATGGCAACGGGGGCTTTTTCATGGTGCTTACATCTCTACCTGAGTACCCAATTCGATCACCCGGTTGACCGGCAGCTTGAAGAACCGCAGGTTGCCGTTGGCATTCTTCAGCATGAAGGCGAACAGCGCCTCACGCCAGCGCGCCATGCCCTCGAGCTTGGAGGCGATGACTGTTTCGCGACTGAGGAAGTAGGTGGTGCGCATTGGGCTGAAGTCCAACTCATCGAGATGACACAGCTTCAGGGCTTCTGGCACATCCGGTTCGTCGATAAAGCCGAAGTGCAGAATCACCCGGAAGAACCCCTGACCATAAGACTCCACCTCGAAACGCCGTTGCGCAGGAACTCGCGGAGTGTCCTCGTTCAGCACAGTCAGCAACACCACCTGCTCATGCAGCACTTGGTTATGCAACAGGTTATGCAGTAAGGCATGAGGTACGGCATCCGCCCGGGCCGTGAGGAAAACCGCAGTACCTTGCACGCGATGGGGCGGCTGCACACTAATACTGCTGATAAATATCGGCAACGGTAGCCCACCTTCGTCCAGACGATCCACCAGCAACTGCTTACCGCGCTTCCAGGTGGTCATCAGGATGAACAGCACAATCCCCGCCAATACCGGAAAGGCACCGCCCTGGGCGATCTTCGGCACGTTGGCGGCGAAGAACAGCCCATCCACCAGCAGGAAGCCGATCAGGATCGGTACCGTCAGGATCGGCGGCCATTTCCACAGCAACAGCATCACCGCTGCGACCAGAATACTGGTGATCAACATGGTCCCGGTCACCGCCACACCATAGGCCGAAGCCAGCGCACTGGACGACTCGAAGCCGATCACCAGCAGGATCACCCCGACCATCAGCGCCCAGTTCACCGCACCGATGTAGATCTGGCCTTTTTCAGCGCTGGAGGTGTACTGGATGTGCATGCGCGGTATATAACCCAGCTGGATCGCCTGAAGGGTCAGGGAGAACGCACCGGAGATAACCGCCTGGGAAGCAATCACCGTGGCCAGAGTCGATAGGATTACCAACGGAATCAACGCCCAACTCGGCGCCAGCAGGTAGAACGGGTTACGCGCCGCTTCCGGGTTCTCCAGCAGCAATGCGCCCTGGCCGAAGTAATTCAGCACCAGCGCCGGCAGCACGAGGGCGAACCAGGCGCGAGCGATCGGCTTACGACCGAAGTGGCCCATGTCCGCATACAAGGCTTCAGCGCCGGTCAGGGCCAGTACCACTGCCCCCAGAATCGCCACGCCCATACCCGGATGAACGATGAAGAAGCGCACGCCCCACGCCGGATTGAGCGCATGGAGCACTTCGGGATGCTGGACGATGCCATGCATCCCCAGCACTCCCAATATCACGAACCACAACACCATCACCGGCCCGAACATCTTACCAATACGGTCCGTACCGTGCTTTTGGATCAGGAACAACGCGACCAATACGATCAGTGACAGCGGCACGACCCAGCGTTCGAGCCCATCGAATGCCAGCTCCAGACCTTCGACTGCTGACAACACCGAGATCGCCGGAGTGATCATGCTGTCGCCGTAGAACAGCGAGGCGCCAATCAGGCCGAGTATCACCAGCACCACCCTCAGCCGCGGATAGGGCGCCGCCGCACGCCGGGCCAGCGCAGTAAGGGCCATAATCCCACCCTCGCCCTGGTTGTCAGCCCGCAGAATAAACAGCACGTATTT
>JAPLSD010000561.1 GCA_026398835.1 Pseudomonas sp. | reverse complement strand
GATTGGCTGCGCCTCGAACAAGCCTTCGAGGCCTACACCAAGGAAGCGCCATGACCACGCTGATGGTGCAAGGCACCACTTCGGACGCCGGTAAAAGTACTCTGGTAACGGCGCTGTGCCGCTGGCTGACCCGCCAGGACGTCAGCGTCGTGCCGTTCAAACCGCAGAACATGGCGCTCAACAGCGCGGTAACGGCGGACGGCGGTGAAATTGGTCGTGCCCAAGCGGTGCAGGCTCAGGCCGCCAATCTTGAACCGCACACTGATATGAACCCGGTGCTGCTCAAGCCCAACAGCGATACCGGCGCCCAGGTGATCATTCATGGTCGCGCGGTGACCAGCATGAACGCCGTGGCCTATCACGACTACAAAGCCATCGCCATGCAGGCGGTGCTGGCCTCCCATCAACGCCTGAGTGCCGCTTACCCGGTGGTGATGGTCGAGGGGGCGGGCTCGCCGGCCGAGATCAATCTGCGTGCTGGCGATATCGCCAACATGGGTTTTGCCGAAGCGGTGGATTGCCCGGTGCTGCTGATCGCCGATATCAATCGCGGCGGGGTGTTCGCCCATCTGGTGGGGACTTTGGAGTTACTCTCGGCCAGTGAACAGGCACGGGTCAAAGGCTTCATCATCAACCGTTTTCGAGGCGATATTGCCTTGCTACAACCCGGTCTCGACTGGCTCGAAGCGCGCACCGGCAAGCCGGTGATCGGCGTGTTGCCGTATGTCATGGACCTGCATCTGGAAGCCGAAGACGGTCTCGATCAACGTCAGACCGACAAGGTCGAACAGGTGCTGAAAGTCGTGGTGCCGGTCTTGCCGCGCATCAGCAACCACACCGATTTCGATCCGTTGCGCTTGCACCCGCAAGTCGATCTGCAATTCGTCGGACCCGGCCAGCCGATTCCGAGCGCTGACCTGATCATTCTCCCCGGCTCGAAAAGCGTACGCAGTGACCTTGCGTACCTGCGCGCCAATGGGTGGGACACAGCCATCGCCCGACACCTGCGCTACGGCGGCAAACTGCTGGGGATCTGCGGCGGTTTGCAGATGCTCGGTGAGCACCTGCACGACCCGCTGGGCCTTGAAGGTACGGCAGGCTCGAGTGACGGTCTGGGCCTGTTGGCATTTGCCACGGTCCTTGAAGAAGAGAAGCAACTGCGCAACGTCCGTGGCCGTTTGGCCCTGGAAGACGCGCCCGTCAGCGGCTATGAAATTCATGCCGGGGTCACCACCGGTGCTGCGCTAGAGCTGGCTGCCGTGCATCTGGACGACGGTCGCTGTGATGGCGCGCAAAGTGCGGACGGGCAGATTTTCGGCACCTACCTGCATGGCTTGTTTGAATCGCCGGCAGCCTGCAGTGCGCTGTTGCGTTGGGCGGGTTTGCAGGATGTGCAGGAGGTGGATTACCACGCCTTGCGCGAGCGTGACATTGAGCGCTTGGCCGACATGGTGGAAAAGCATTTGGATACCGGGCTTTTGCGTGAGCTCTGTGGGATCTAGTTGAATGTAATGGCCGCACCGCCAAATTGAAGGGATATGACCATGTTGCAACTGATCCTCGGTGGCGCCCGCTCCGGCAAAAGTCGTCTGGCTGAAAAACTCGCCTCCGACAGCGGTCTGGCTGTGATTTATATCGCCACCAGCCAGCCGCTGGACGGCGAAATGAACGAGCGGGTTGCTCATCACCGTGCCCGTCGTCCGGCTGAATGGTCGTTGATCGAAGAGCCGCTGGAGCTGGCCCGCGTGCTGCGCGAAACCGCGAGCGCCGAGCGTTGCCTGCTGGTGGATTGCCTGACCTTGTGGCTGACCAATCTGCTGATGCTGGACAACCCCGAGCGTCTGGCGGCCGAGCGTGAAGCGCTGCTGGAGTGCCTGGCATCGTTGCCGGGTGAAATCATTTTTGTCAGCAACGAGACCGGTCTCGGTGTCGTGCCGCTGGGCGAATTGACTCGCCGCTATGTCGATGAAGCCGGTTGGTTGCATCAAGCCCTGGCTGAGCGCTGTCAGCGTGTCGTACTGACCGTCGCCGGCCTGCCCCTGACTTTGAAAGGAACTGCGTTATGAGTAACTCCTGGTGGCTGAATCCGTGCAAAGCGATCGACACCCAAGCTTACGAGCAGGCAGCGGCCCGTCAGCAGCAACTGACCAAACCGGCCGGTTCTCTTGGGCAACTGGAAAGTGTTGCGGTGCAATTGGCCGGGTTGCAGGGGCGGGTCAAACCGAGCCTGAATCAGCTCTGGATTGCGATCTTCGCCGGTGACCACGGTGTCGTCGCCGAAGGTGTGTCTGCGTTTCCCCAGGAAGTCACCGGGCAGATGTTGCACAACTTCGTCAGCGGCGGTGCGGCCATCAGCGTGTTGGCGCGGCAATTGGGCGCGCAGCTGGAAGTGATCGATTTGGGCACCGTCACCCCTTCGCTGAATCTGCCGGGCGTGCGTCACCTGAACATTGGCGCGGGCACACAGAACTTCGTCAACGGTCCGGCCATGACTCAAACCCAAGGCGAATTGGCCCTGGAAGCCGGACGTGACAGCGTGCGCCGTGCCATTGCGGCAGGGGCTGAACTGTTTATTGGCGGCGAGATGGGCATCGGCAACACCACCGCCGCCAGCGCCTTGGCCTGCGCGTTGCTCGATTGCCCGGTGGCGCATCTGGCTGGGCCGGGCACCGGTCTGAATGCTGCAGGTGTCAGCCATAAAGCGCAGGTCATCGAGCGAGCCCTGGCGTTGCATGTCGCCCAGCGCGCAGATGCGTTGCAAACCCTGTTCAACCTCGGTGGTTTCGAAATCGCAGCGCTGGTCGGGGCTTATCTGGCGTGCGCCCAGGAAGGCGTGGCGGTGCTGGTGGACGGTTTCATCTGCAGCGTCGCGGCATTGGTCGCGGTGCGCTTGAATCCGGCCTGTCGCAACTGGTTGCTGTTCGGTCATCGCGGTGCCGAGCCGGGTCATCGTCATGTGCTGGAAGCCTTAAAGGCCGAGCCGTTGCTGGATCTCGGTTTACGCTTGGGCGAGGGCAGTGGTGCCGCGCTGGCGGTGCCGTTGTTGCGACTGGCTTGCGACCTGCACGGTCAGATGGCGACCTTCGCTGAAGCGGCCGTGGCGGATCGTCCGGCATGATGCACCTGAACCTGCTGCGTCACGGCGAAACCGAACTGGGTGGCGGCTTGCGTGGCAGTCTGGATGACGCGTTGACGGCCAAAGGCTGGGAGCAGATGCGCGCGGCGGTGCTGGAAAAGGGGCCGTGGGATCGGTTGGTCAGCTCGCCGTTGCAACGTTGCGCACGCTTCGCAGAGGAGCTGGGTGAACGTCTCGGGTTGCCGGTGCAGTTGGATAAAGACCTGCAAGAACTGCATTTCGGTGCCTGGGAAGGGCAGAGTGCAGCGGCACTGATGGAAACCGACGCCCAGGCCCTAGGCATGTTCTGGGCGGATCCTTACGGATTCACCCCACCTGAGGGTGAGCCGGTCATAGCGTTTTCGGCGCGGGTGCTGGCGGCGGTTGAGCGGCTGCACCACGCCTATGCCGGTGAACGAGTATTGTTGATCAGCCATGGCGGCGTGATGCGTTTGCTGCTGGCTCAGGCTCGAGGTTTGCCCCGCGAGCAATTGCTCAACGTTGAAGTCGGCCACGGTGCGCTGTTTTCGCTGCGGGTCAAGGCCAATGCGACCTTGAGTGAAGAGGTCTGAACATGTTGCCTTTCTGGATCGCCCTGCAATTTCTCAGCAGCTTGCCGATTCGTCTGCCGGGCATGCCGCAGCCGCAGGAACTGGGCCGCTCCTTGCTGTTTTATCCGCTGGTCGGGTTGCTGTTCGGCGGGCTGTTGTGGGTGTTGAATGGGGTACTTGCTGGCGCGCCGCTGTTGTTGCACGCCGCGTTGCTGCTGAGCGCCTGGGTCTTGCTCAGTGGCGGTTTGCATCTGGATGGTCTGGCCGATAGCGCCGATGCCTGGCTCGGTGGTTTTGGTGATCGTGAACGCACTCTGACGATCATGAAGGACCCACGAAGCGGGCCGATTGCGGTCGTGACGCTGGTGTTGGTGCTGTT
>JAPLSD010000501.1 GCA_026398835.1 Pseudomonas sp. | reverse complement strand
TCCGCCGAGTTGCAGCGAAGCAAAAATCAAGGGCAAAACAGGCGTCTCAAAGGGGGTGGTCGCGCGTAGCGCAAGACGGTGTGGCCCTCTTTTCTGGCCGTGTGTAGGCGTCCAGCCGAAACGCTGCCAGAGGGCTCCCCTGAAGGCGTCCAGCCAAAAGGGGAACCCTTGGGTTTACGGGGGGTCTCGGTACATGCGCTCGGTACGTGGCCTCGGTGCATACCATGTACCGAGAGGATGCACCGAGGGACTGTACCGAGAAGGCAGCTCGGCACAACCTGTCGGCACGTGAGCTCGGCACATACCGTGTGCCGAGGGTATGTGCCGAGAACGGGTGCCGACCCGCAAGGGAAAAGCGGCCCGCGGGATGAATCCCCTTAACGACTGCTCAGATCGATCTCTATCCGACGAAAGCCGATATTGTGCGCCGTGTTCGCTGCTGCATCCGTGGTCTTAAATACCCGCCAGCCGCCGCGCTGGCGCTCCAGCACTTCCGTTTCAGCATTGCGGCCAAACTTCACCAGGTGAAGATGGTAGCCAGCACCCATTGGGGTCGGGGCGATCACCGCTTTGGAAAAGCCACCCTGTTCAAATACCCACTTCGCCTTGATCTCTTCCATATCAAACACTCGATTTGATGAATCATATTTACCTTATGACAGCCAAATGGCAGGCCGTCAATTTAAGGTTTTGATGGGTGGTTTCAGGTTCGTAGAACCGCGCTCGGGTTTCAAAGGGGCTCCCCTTTGGCACGACGATTAGGAGACAGGCGCGGCGATGGGGACACGGTACGTGTAAACATCGGTGTCGTGCCTGTATACAATCGGTATCGTGCCTGTCACTGCATGACGCTGTTTACATCAAAAACATGCCAAAATTGCTTCTAAGCCTTGCCGTTATTGATGTTTACTCGTTGTAAACACACGTAAACAGGGGGCGAGATGAGCGTTGTAAGCATTCGGGTATCCGAACAGCAGAAGGGGGAGATCGAGCGGGCAGCACTGGCGGCAAAGTTGAGCATTCCCGATTACATCCGGCAGACACTGGCAGCCAATCAAAACGAGGTTTTGAAGGTTCAAATTGCCGCTTTGAAATCGGAGGGGGCAGAGGTCGCTACGGAGGTGCAGGATCTGCGCATCGAAGTGGCCGCATTATCGGAGCAAGCCGGAAGAACCGCCGCCGAACTCCGCGCAACCTTGCAAGAGGCGCAAGCAACCAGCGAGAAGATCCGGCGTCACCTCGACAGTGACCGGATGTGGTCCCTTGGCATTGCTGGGGTCGTGGGGTGGGTACTGGCGCTATCTGCCGCCGTATTGGGGAATTACCTGATGCGATAAGCCTCAACGGCCAACCGC
>JAPLSD010000039.1 GCA_026398835.1 Pseudomonas sp. | reverse complement strand
CTGACGCAACCCATTTGCAGGCTTTCACGCAGCAGCGGTTCGAAACGCTGGCCGATGATGAACTCGGTACTGCCGCCGCCGATATCGGTCACCAGGCGCTTGCCGGGAGTGTCCGCGAGGGTGTGGGAGACGCCTAGGTAAATCAGACGCGCTTCTTCACGGCCGGAGATGACTTCTACCGGGTGACCGAGGATTTCTTCGGCGCGGCGGATAAATTCGCTACGGTTACGCGCCTCACGCAGGGCGTTGGTGCCAACGATCCGCACAGCGCCCGGGGGCATACCGCTGATCAGTTGAGCGAAACGTTTCAGGCAATCGAGCCCGCGCTGCATGGATTCTTCGGTGAGCTGACGCTCTTCGTCGATCCCGGCGGCCAGCTGAACCTTCTCGCCGAGCCGCTCCAGAATGCGGATTTCGCTGTTCTGGGCTTTGGCCACGACCATATGGAAGCTGTTGGAGCCCAGGTCGATAGCGGCGATCAGAGAAAGATTAATGGCTTGGGATTGCGGCATGGTTAAAGGGTCTCGGTCGATAACCTTGTCATCCTGCCACGATCAACCGCCGCCGCCAACGCGGAGCTGCCGAAGGCTGCGATCTTTTGATGTGGCTCACTGTAAAGGTTGATTGATTGTTCCCACGCGGGAGCATGGGAACGATCGTCTGCTTCAGACCGCGTGTTCAACCGACCCGATGAAATTCGCCAGTTCCGCCGTCTGCGGGTTGGCGAACAAAATCTTCGGATCCCCAACCTCATGCACCTTGCCCTGATGCATGAACACCAGCTTGTCGCCCACCTCACGGGCGAAGCGCATTTCGTGGGTGACCATGATCAGTGTCATACCATCCTTGGCCAGTTGCCGGACCACGCTGAGCACTTCGTTGACCAGTTCCGGGTCCAGAGCCGAGGTGATCTCGTCGCAGAGCAATACTTTGGGTGACATGGCCAGCGCCCGGGCAATCGCCACGCGCTGTTGCTGGCCGCCGGACAGGCGGTCTGGAAACGCATCGAATTTTTCTCCGAGGCCGACCCGTTCAAGCATCTGTCG
>JAPLSD010000169.1 GCA_026398835.1 Pseudomonas sp. | reverse complement strand
TGCACAGTCCAGCGCGAAGAGAGGGCGCCGGACTTCAGGTGAGTGAGGGGCTTACTTGGTGCGGTAACGCAAGCGCGTGCCGAAATTGACCGACATGAGAATTTCATCGGCTGTCAGCTCTGGCGGGAAGTAAGCACCAGAGATTTGCGCATGTGCCAAGCTCGCGCCTTCCATGGAAGAGCTACGCAAATCCAGGCCACGCAAATCAGCCGAACGGAAATAGGCGTCAGTGAAATCGATGCCTTCGGCATTCAGATCACGTAAATCGAGCCCACGGAAATCACCGCCACGCATGTCGACAGGCCCGTCTTTAGGCCTTTCTCGATTAAAACCTTCGATGTCGTCTTTGTGCAGTAACGCGTAAAGCGGGGTGTCGAGAAATTTCGGCTGGCTCATGGGACGTCACCTGTTGGATTTATGACGCCAGTATAGTGCCACTATTTTGCAGCCGTGAAGCCGTTCCCGGTTCCACGGCTGAAATAGTTGCTTACAGGCCTGGCAGGCGTTGGCGAATTTGTGCAACGACGGTATCAAGCGTGCCGCTTTCATTGGTCTCGACGCGTTTGCTGCACAAAATTTCTACTGCTGTCAGTGCCTCACGACTGGCTTGCTGAGCTTCGATAACTGCCATGGTGGCGTCAGACGGATCATTCTTGTCTGCTTGACGCTGCGCTAGCCAGCTCTCGATGACCGCTTGTGGTGCATTGCAATCGAGGATCAGGAACGGTGCTCCGGTGGCCTCGGCGATTTTCGCAGCTGCGTCGCGCTGCTCGCGTTTGAGGTAAGTGGCGTCGATCACCGCCGGGAAGCCTGCGCGCAGAATCACATCGGCGATTTCATGCAGGCGGGTGTAGGTGGCAACGCTCGCCTCGGTACTGTAGATGCCCGCTTGTGGGTCGTTTTGGACCTGTTGCTCGCCGAACAGTCGTTTGCGCTCGACATCGGAGCGTAGACGGATCGCGCCCAGCGCTTCTACCAGACGCATGGCCACATGGCTTTTGCCCACGGCCGAAACACCGTGGGTGATCGCCAGAAAGCGTGATGGGATTGTGCTGTAGCTTTCTGCCAGATTGGCGTAGTTGCGGTATTGCCGCAGCGTGGTCGCACGCTGCACCGGGTCGGCTTCGGCCGGCATGCTGAACAGGCTGACTTTTGCGCGAACCAACGCGCGATAGGCCTTGTAGAAATTCAGCAGTTCAAGCCCCTGATAATCGCCGGTCAGCTCCAGGTACTGGCTGATAAAGCGCCGTGCAAGGCTTTTAAGTCCGCGATCTTCCAGGTCCATCGCGAGGAAGGCAGTGTCGGCATAAACGTCGGTGAAGCGGAACGGCTCATTGAACTCGATGCAGTCGAAAATCACGACCTGGCCATCGATCACGGTAGCGTTGCCCAAATGGATGTCACCGTGACACTCACGGATAAACCCTTCGGCCTTACGCTGGGCGAACAGTGGCTTGAGGCGTTCGAAGCTGCTTTCGGCCCAGGCTTGCAAGGCGTCGAGTTGCAGCAGGTCGGCCTTGTCACTGAGGAACGGGCGAATTTGTTCGAAGTTTTGGCGTACCGGCGCCATGACGCTTTCCGGTGTGCCGGCTTCGTGAGCCGCCGGGACCACGGGTGCACTCAGGTGAAACTGAGCAATCTGCCTGGCCATTTCATCAATATGCGCGGTCGTCAGCTCGCCATTGGCTTGCAGGGTGCTGAGCAACTGGCTTTGAGGGAACTGGCGCATTTTCAGCGCGTAGTCGATCACCGGGCCACTGCCGCCCAATTGCGGAGCTTCAGCGCTGCCGGTAATCGGCAACACTTCCAGATACAGATCTTGGGTCAGACGCTGGTTCAGACGCAGCTCTTCGCCGCAAAAGTGTTCGCGCGCTTGCAGGCCAGTGAAGTCCAGGAAGCCGAAGTTGACCGGCTTCTTCACTTTATAAGCATAGGGGCCGGTGAGCAGCACCCAGGAGATATGCGTCTCGATGACCTGAAACCCTTCTACGGGATGAGGGTAGAGGGCCGGGTTTTGCAGGGCGGCGATCAGGGACTGGCTCACAGGCGATCCTTCAGATTCGTGGAAAATTCAAGGGCGTCATTATGGCTGCAAGCGACGGTAGTGCAAACCTTGGAGGGCTCCTGTTGATCAGGAATAAAGTGCGTATAATCCGCCGCCATGACTCGTACTCGATCCCCCCGTACTGCTAAAAAACGTCCCTCTGGTGGCCTGCGCCCCTGGTTAGGCTGGGCCCTGAAGCTCAGTCTGGTCGGCCTGGTTGTGCTCGCCGGCTTTGCGGTTTATCTCGACGCTGTGGTCCAGGAGAAGTTCTCCGGCAAGCGCTGGACCATTCCGGCCAAGGTTTATGCCCGGCCATTGGAGCTGTTCGTCGGACAAAAGCTCAGCAAGGAAGATTTCCTGACGGAGCTCGATGCTTTGGGTTACCGCCGTGAAAGCGTCGTCAATGGTCCCGGCGCGGCGTCGGTCAACGGCAATACGGTCGATTTGAATACCCGCGGCTTCCAGTTCTATGAAGGGATGGAGCAGGCTCAGCCGGTGCGCGTGCGCTTCTCCGGGGATTATGTGGCCGAGCTCTCGGCGACCAATGGTTCGAAAGTCTCGGTCGTGCGTCTTGAGCCGTTATTGATCGGCGGTCTTTACCCGAAAAACCTTGAAGACCGCATTCTGATCAAGATCGATCAGGTGCCGCCGTATCTGCTGGATACGCTGGTAGCGGTGGAGGATCGGGATTTCTATCACCACTTCGGCGTTTCTCCGAAGTCGATTGCCCGGGCCATTTGGGTCAACACCTCGTCAGGGCAAATGCGTCAGGGCGGCAGTACGTTGACCCAGCAGCTGGTCAAGAACTTCTACCTGACCAATGAGCGAAGCCTGACCCGCAAGTTGACCGAGGCGATGATGGCCTTGCTGCTTGAAGCGCATTACGACAAGCGCGAGATTCTTGAGGCCTACCTCAACGAAGTCTTCATCGGTCAGGACGGCCAGCGGGCGGTGCACGGCTTCGGACTGGCCAGTCAGTTCTTCTTCAGCCAACCGCTGGCTGAACTCAAACTGCATCAAGTGGCATTGCTGGTGGGTATGGTCAAAGGGCCATCCTCCTACAATCCCCGTCGTTACCCTGAGCGCGCGCTCGAGCGGCGCAATCTGGTGCTCGATCTGCTGGAGCAACAAGGTGTTGCGACCGCCGAGCAAGTGGAAGCGGCCAAGAAGATGCCACTGGGCGTAACCAAACGCGGCAGTCTGGCCGACAGTTCGTTCCCGGGCTTCCTTGATCTGGTCAAGCGACAGCTGCGTCAAGACTACCGCGACGAAGACTTGACCGAAGAAGGGCTGCGAATTTTCACCAGTTTCGATCCGATCCTGCAGATGAAGGCAGAGGCTTCGGTCAACGATACCTTCAAGCGTCTTGCTGGTCGCAAGGGTTCGGATGAGGTCGAAGCCGCGATGGTGGTGACCAACCCGGAAACCGGGGAAGTCCAGGCCATGATCGGCAGCCGTCAGGCAAGTTTTGCCGGTTTCAACCGTGCACTGGATGCCGTGCGTCCAATCGGTTCCCTGATCAAGCCAGCGGTTTACCTGACTGCGCTTGAGAAACCGAGTCAGTACACCTTGACCAGTTGGCTCTCCGATGACGCTTTTTCGGTAAAAGGCGCTGATGGTCAGATCTGGAAGCCGCAGAACTATGATCGCCGTTCCCATGGCACGATCTTTCTGTACCAGGGGTTGGCTCATTCCTACAACCTGTCGACCGCGCGTCTGGGCCTGGCAGTCGGTGTGCCAAATGTCCTCAAGACACTGGCGCGGCTGGGCGTTACCCGTGAGTTCCCGGCTTTCCCGTCGATGTTGCTGGGGGCTGGTGGCTTGACCCCGATAGAAGTGGCGACCATGTATCAGACCCTGGCCAACGGTGGTTTCAATACGCCGATGCGTGGGATTCGAAGCGTGCTGACCGCCGAAGGCGAACCGCTCAAGCGTTATCCGTTCCAGATTCAGCAGCGTTTCGATCCGGGGTCGATCTACTTGATCCAGAGCGCAATGCAGCGGGTGATGCGCGAAGGTACCGCGAGTTCGGTCTATAACGTTTTGCCGAAAACCCTGGTGTTGGCGGGCAAGACCGGTACCAGTAACGATTCGCGGGATAGCTGGTTCGCCGGTTTCAGCCAGGATTTGCTGGCGGTGGTCTGGCTCGGTCGTGATGACAACGGCAAAACACCGTTCACCGGCGCCACCGGCGCGTTGCAGGTTTGGACCAGCTTCATGCGCAAGGCTGATCCGTTGCCGCTGGATATGCCGCAGCCGGATAATGTTGTTCAGGCTTGGGTCGACTCCCGTACCGGGCAGGGTTCCGAAGCGAGTTGTCCAGGTGCGGTGCAGATGCCGTATATTCGCGGCAGTGAACCGCCTCCCGGTGCTGCGTGTGCTGGCGCAATTCCAGCGCCCGTCAATGAGGTGATGGATTGGGTCAAGGGCTGGTTGAATTAAGCAAAGAGGATTTGATGTGAACAAGTGGTGGATTCCAGCTATTACAGCTCTGGCTTTGCTCAATGGCTGCGCCAACGTACAACGCGGCTCGATTCCGGTGGTGGATTCCGGCAGCGCTGTTTCCAACAGTGAGCGGATTTCGGCCAATGGCGGCTACCGTCAGACGACCGTCAAGCGTCCGGTGCAAGCTCAGACTCAAGCTATCCCGCAAGGCGAGGGTGTGGTGGTGATGATTCCGGGCGGTGGCGCGACCACTTCGGCGCCGATCAGCAGTGCGCCGATTACGCCTGGCCCGATCACTCCAGGGCCGATTGATACAGCACCTATTCAGTCGGCGCCAATCAATCAGGGAAGCTACAGTATGCCGTCGACGCCGAGCGGGATTCCTTCCGCCAGAAGCAGCGGCGGCGGTCTTTCTGCTGACGAACAATTGGATGGCCCGGTGCTAGCCTTGCTGACCACGGCTCAGCAGCAACAAGCGGGCGGTGACCTGAACGGTGCTTCCTCAAGTCTGGAGCGCGCCCAGCGGGTTGCTCCTCGTGAGCCGCAAGTGCTTTATCGTTTGGCGCAGGTGCGAATGGCCCAGGGTGATGCGGCGCAAGCCGAACAGTTCGCTCGTCGGGGGCTGACTTTCGCCAATGGTCGTCCGGATCTTCAGGCCAGCTTGTGGGGTTTGATCGCTCAGGCGCGCGAGAAACAAGGTGATTCCGCAGGCGCGGCACTGGCTAGTCAGAAGGCCAAGGTTTCTCTCTGATGGATGCACGTTTTCCGAAAATTGCCGAGCAACTCCTGTTGATCGAGCGTGAACTGCGAGCTCAGGGTTGGTGGGACGAAGTCTCGCCATCGGCAGAAGCTCTGCTCAGTGTCGAACCGTTCTCGATCGATACCCTGGACTTCGAGCAATGGCTGCAATGGATCTTCCTGCCGCGGATGAAAACGATTTTGGAAAACGATCTACCGCTGCCCAATGTCTCGGGTATTCAGGAGATGGCCGAAATGGTCTTCGCTGCCAGGAATGTAAAGGGCAAGGATCGGCAGCTGCAGGTTTTGCTCAAAGAGTTCGATCTGCTGATCACCGCCTCCCGCTGAATCGGAGACTGCCAGGACCTACTGGCAGTTATCCGCAATCTGTTTCTGTGCTTCGGTAATGCGTTCCTGACGTTGTTGGTCGGTCAGGCGGCGCATCTCGCCGTCGACCTCCTCCCGTAGTCGCGGATTGTTCTGCAGTTGAGCCAGATTGGTTCGGGCCTGTTCGCAGAACGCCTTTAGCTGGGCTTGCTGCTTGGCAACCTGCTTTTTCACGTTGTTGTCGATGGCCTGTTGATCGCCGATGGCACTGCTGCGCGGCTGTGCGGTCGGTTTGCCTGCGGGCGGGGAGGGCGTCACCACTATGCTGGCTTCCCGGCCTTGGGGCGGTTGTGCATCGAAGTGGGTAACGCCTTGGGCGTCGACCCATTTGTAGATCTGGCCGGCCATGCACAACGGGCTCAGGCCAATCAGCAGGCTGGCTGTGAAGAAAAGCGTTCGCATGCCATTTCCTAGTCATGGGTTGCGCAATTGAAGCTAACACAGTTGCTGTTTAAAGGTTTTTTCTTGCTTTCTCATGTGCTTAGTTCGAATAAAGCACATTGACGACTTGACTTGGAGAGGGCGAAACAGAAGAATCCAAAGTCCGCTGTAGAGGGACTGCCAGAAGCAGACCCGCTCAGCAGATCATGAGGCGCACATCCGCGCCGACCTGTTACACCCGCAACGCGTTACCTCGCGCTGGGTGGGAAAACCCCGCAACACTTGGGGAGCTCCCAATACTTGCTCAGTCAGTGCTGACGTAGTCGGCGACCACCGTCGCTCATGCTCTGCTAAGCAGTAAACCTATTAAGACCCGTTCCCTTTTTAGTGAACGGTATTCTGGCGTTTTAGAGGTGAACAACGTGGAGCTTTTATCTGGCGGTGAGATGCTCGTCCGCTTTTTGCGTGACGAAGGCGTCAAATACATTTATGGGTACCCGGGTGGTGCTCTTCTTCATGTTTACGATGCGCTGTTCAAAGAACCGGAAGTGACCCACATCCTGGTTCGTCACGAACAGGCTGCGACCCATATGGCTGACGGCTATGCTCGTGCCACCGGTAAAGCCGGCGTGGTACTGGTGACCTCAGGCCCGGGCGCGACCAACGCTATTACCGGTATCGCCACGGCCTACATGGACTCCATTCCGATGGTGATCATTTCCGGTCAGGTGCCTAGCACCATGGTCGGTACCGATGCGTTCCAGGAAACCGACATGATCGGTATCTCCCGGCCGATCGTGAAACACAGCTTCATGATCAAGCATGCGTCGGAAATCCCGGAAGTCATGAAGAAGGCGTTCTACCTGGCGCAATCCGGTCGTCCTGGTCCGGTCGTGGTCGATATTCCGAAAGACATGACCAACCCGGCCGAGAAATTCGAATACATCTTCCCGAAAAAAGCCAAGCTGCGTTCCTATAGCCCGGCTGTTCGTGGTCACTCCGGCCAAATCCGTAAAGCAGCAGAAATGCTGCTGGCGGCCAAGCGTCCTGTTCTTTATGCGGGCGGCGGCGTGATCCTCGGTGGCGGCTCAGCACCGCTGACTGAACTGGCGCAAATGCTCAATCTGCCGGTGACCAATACATTGATGGGTCTGGGTTCATACCCTGGCACTGATCGTCAGTTCATCGGCATGCTCGGCATGCACGGCAGCTACACAGCCAACCTTGCAATGCACCACGCGGACGTGATCCTCGCAGTCGGCGCGCGTTTCGATGATCGCGTGATCAACGGCCCCGCCAAGTTTTGCCCGAATGCCAAGATCATTCACATCGACATCGATCCGGCTTCGATCTCCAAGACCATCAAGGCAGACGTGCCTATCGTGGGTCCGGTCGAGAGCGTGCTGACCGAAATGGTTGCCACCCTCAAGGAGATCGGCGAGACCCCGAACAAGGAGTCCGTTGCCAGTTGGTGGAAGCAAGTCGAGGAGTGGCGCGGTGATCGTGGCCTGTTCCCTTACGACAAGGGCGACGGCAGCATCATCAAGCCGCAGACTGTAATCGAAACCCTCAGCGAAGTGACCAAGGGCGATGCCTACGTGACTTCCGACGTGGGTCAGCACCAGATGTTCGCGGCGCAGTACTACCGGTTCAACAAGCCTAATCGCTGGATCAACTCCGGTGGTCTGGGCACGATGGGCTTCGGTTTCCCTGCGGCCATGGGCGTCAAGTTGAGCTTCCCTGATGCTGACGTTGCCTGTGTTACAGGTGAAGGCAGTATTCAGATGAACATTCAGGAACTGTCGACCTGCCTGCAATATGGTTTGCCGGTAAAAATCGTCAACCTGAACAACGGCGTGCTGGGTATGGTTCGTCAGTGGCAGGACATGAGCTACGGCAGCCGTCACTCGCACTCTTATATGGAATCGCTGCCTGACTTCGTCAAGCTGGCCGAGGCCTATGGTCACGTGGGCATACGCATCACTGATCTGAAGGATTTGAAGCCGAAGATGGAAGAAGCGTTCGCCATGAAAGACCGCCTGGTGTTCCTCGATATTCAGGTCGATACCAGCGAGCACGTCTACCCGATGCAGATCAAAGACGGCTCCATGCGCGATATGTGGCTGAGCAAGACGGAGCGTACTTAATCATGCGGCACATTATCTCCTTGCTTTTGGAAAACGAACCGGGCGCCTTGTCTCGCGTTGTTGGCCTGTTTTCCCAGCGTAACTACAACATCGAAAGCCTGACCGTGGCGCCGACCGAAGACCCGACTCTGTCGCGTCTGACGCTGACCACTGTTGGTCACGATGAAGTGATCGAACAGATCACCAAGAACCTCAACAAGCTGATCGAAGTGGTCAAACTGGTCGACCTGTCGGAAAGTGCTCACATCGAGCGCGAACTGATGCTGGTCAAGGTCAAAGCCACCGGCGCCCAGCGCGCCGAGATCAAGCGTACTACCGACATTTATCGTGGGCAGATAGTCGATGTCAGCGCTAGCGTGTATACCGTGCAATTGACCGGTACCAGCGACAAGCTCGACAGCTTCATTCAGTCGATCGGCACTGCCGCGATTCTGGAAACGGTACGCAGTGGCGTCACCGGGATTGCCCGTGGCGACAAAGTGCTGAGCATCTAACTCAAATTAGCGAATGGCCTCAAAGGCCTGGATATATAGGGGAAATTCATGAAAGTTTATTACGAAAAAGACTGTGACCTGTCGATCATCCAGGGCAAGAAAGTAGCCATCATTGGTTACGGCTCCCAAGGCCACGCTCAAGCCTGCAACCTGAAAGACTCTGGCGTTGACGTCACTGTTGGTCTGCGTAAAGGTTCGGCGACCGTTGCCAAAGCCGAAGCTCACGGCCTGAAAGTGACTGACGTTGCCAGCGCTGTTGCCGCTGCCGACCTGGTCATGATCCTGACCCCGGACGAGTTCCAGTCCGCTCTGTACAAGAACGAAATCGAGCCGAACATCAAGCAGGGCGCAACTCTGGCCTTCTCCCACGGCTTCGCGATCCACTACAACCAGGTTGTGCCACGCGCTGACCTCGACGTGATCATGATCGCGCCGAAAGCTCCGGGCCACACCGTGCGCTCCGAGTTCGTCAAAGGTGGCGGTATCCCTGACCTGATCGCTATCTACCAGGATGCTTCCGGCAACGCCAAAAACGTTGCTCTGTCCTACGCTGCTGGCGTTGGTGGCGGTCGTACCGGCATCATCGAAACCACGTTCAAAGACGAAACCGAAACCGACTTGTTCGGCGAGCAGGCTGTTCTGTGCGGCGGTACCGTTGAACTGGTTAAAGCTGGTTTCGAAACGCTGGTTGAAGCGGGCTACGCGCCAGAAATGGCCTACTTCGAGTGCCTGCACGAACTGAAACTGATCGTTGACCTCATGTACGAAGGCGGCATCGCCAACATGAACTACTCGATCTCCAACAACGCTGAATACGGCGAGTACGTGACAGGTCCGGAAGTGATCAACGCCGAATCCCGTCAGGCCATGCGCAACGCCCTGAAACGCATTCAGGACGGCGAGTACGCCAAGATGTTCATCAGCGAAGGTGCTACCGGCTACCCATCGATGACCGCCAAGCGTCGTAACAACGCCGCTCACGGTATCGAAATCATCGGCGAGCAACTGCGCTCGATGATGCCGTGGATCGGTGCCAACAAGATCGTCGACAAAGCCAAGAACTAAGTTCTAGCCTTGAAGAGAAAACGCGGCTTAGGCCGCGTTTTTTCGTTTGGGTAGACAGGTTCTGGTATAAAGCTGGATCGTTTGCGTCCGAACCGTTGTCGCAGACACCTGTCGAAACTTTCCACACCGTTGCAAGGTATTGTCCATGAGCGAACGTCCCGAAGAGCCAAACCCGGTCTCTGACGCCGAAAGCCTGCTACCGATCGATGAGCATGTCGAAGAAGGACATGACGCTGAGGGCCGTAAAGTCCGGCATCGTGGTATCTATCTTCTGCCGAATCTGTTTACCACCGCGAACCTGTTTGCGGGGTTTTACTCCATCATCAACTCCATGAGCGCGCAGAGCGCTTTGAGTGCTGGTGACGCGATCAGCGCGAGCAAGTATTTTGCTTTTGCTGCGATTGCAATCTTCGTCGCTATGGTGCTCGACGGGCTGGATGGTCGCGTTGCCCGGATGACCAACACTCAGAGCGCCTTCGGCGCTGAGTATGACTCGTTATCCGATATGGTCGCTTTTGGCGTCGCACCCGCGTTACTGGCATTCGGCTGGGCCTTGGGTGATATGGGCAAAGTAGGCTGGATGGTCGCTTTCGTCTATGTAGCGGGTGCGGCGTTGCGTCTGGCGCGTTTCAATACTCAGGTGGGTACCGCAGACAAACGTTATTTCATTGGTCTGGCCAGTCCGGCTGCGGCGGGTGTGGTGGCCGGGATTGTCTGGGCATTCAGCGACTACGGGATCCAGGGTTCCAAGATGTCCTTCCTTGTTGCTCTGATGGTTGCTGCTGCCGGCATGCTGATGGTCAGCAACATCAAGTACAACAGCTTCAAGGAACTGGATCTGAAAGGGCGGGTTCCTTTTGTCGCGATTCTGGCAGTGGTGCTGGTGTTCGCCGTGGTCTTCAGTGATCCACCGCGCATTTTGCTGCTGGTTTTCCTCGCCTATGCGGCCTCTGGTCCAGTGCAGTATTTGTTACATCTTCGTCGTCACAAAAACATCGAGTGATGTAATTTCCCCCATACTCCGCAGTCTATTGGCGCATCAGTCCTCCAATGCTGCGGAGTTGTCATGCTAATCAAGTTGCCCAAGTCGTCCGACTGCCAAGAGTCGGATGTCACGCCTGAATCCCTCTACTTCTCTCGTCGCGGTTTGCTCGGTGGTGCTCTTGCCGGACTGGCAGTCAGCAGTCTGCCGCGCTGGGCCGATGCTGGTGATGCCACCCGTTATGCAGATGTCGAGCCTGGAAAGGCGCCGTCCTGGTTCACCGAGAAGCTGCCGGCAACCCAATGGCAGGCCGTCACTGTCAAGGATGAGGCGATCACTCCGTTCAAGGATGCGACCCACTACAACAACTTCTATGAGTTCGGCACCGATAAAGGTGATCCGGCACAGAACGCTACTGCTCTGAAAACCGAGCCGTGGAGCGTCGTGGTGGATGGCGAGGTGGGCAAGCCCGGGCGTTATGCTCTGGAAGATTTTATGAAGCCCTATCAGTTAGAGGAGCGGATCTACCGTCTGCGTTGTGTGGAGGCCTGGTCGATGGTGATCCCCTGGATCGGCTTCCCTATATCCTCGCTGCTCAAACAGGTCGAACCGACGTCCAAAGCTAAATTCATTCGTTTCGAAACCCTGGAAGATCCCAAGAGCATGCCCGGTCAGCGTTCCGGTTTTGCTCTGATCGACTGGCCTTATATAGAAGGACTTCGCCTGGATGAGGCGATGAACCCTTTGGCGATTCTTGCCGTGGGCATGTATGGGCGCGAGCTTCCCAATCAGAACGGTGCGCCGCTGCGTCTCGTGGTGCCTTGGAAGTACGGGTTCAAGAGTGTCAAATCCATCGTACGTATCAGTCTCGTCAGTGAGCAGCCGAAAACCACTTGGCAGAGCATTGCTAAGGATGAATATGGTTTCTACGCGAATGTGAATCCTGCGGTAGATCACCCGCGCTGGACTCAGGCGCGCGAACGCCGTCTGCCGAGCGGGCTATTCAGCCCTAATGTTCGCGAGACACAGATGTTCAATGGCTACTCCGATGAGGTTGCTTCTTTATATACCGGCCTCGATCTGCGGAAGAATTACTGATGCGTTATCCGTTGTGGCGTGTTGGCGTCTTTATAGTTGCGGCGGTCTGGCCGCTGCTTTGGTTGTATCAAGCCTGGATCTTCGCTCTGGGGCCGGATCCGGGAAAGGTGTTGGTCGACAGGCTGGGGTTGAGCACGCTGATCCTGTTGTTGATCGCCCTGGGCATGACGCCTTTACAGAAGCTGACCGGTTGGGCTGGATGGATTGCCGTGAGACGGCAGCTGGGTTTGTGGTGCTTTGCTTATGTGGTCATGCATCTGAGTGCTTATCTGGTATTTGTCCTTGGGCTTGATTGGTCACAACTGGGAGTGGAGTTGCGCAAGCGGCCTTACATCATTGTCGGCAGTCTTGGGTTCCTTGGGTTGTTCGCATTGGCGATTACTTCTAATCGTTATAGTCAGAGACGCCTTGGTAGTCGCTGGAAGAAGTTGCATCGCTTGGCATATGTGGTCCTGGGACTAGGATTGCTCCATATGCTTTGGATCGTTCGCGCGGATCTGAAGGAGTGGGCTATCTATGCATCTATAGGCGCGCTGCTATTAGTGTTGCGTATCCCGCCTGTCACGCGCCGAATCCCCCGGTTAATAGTGAAAAAAGCACCTTCTGCAACAAAAGCGTAATTAGAGGTTGACGGCAGATTCTGGAAGCCTATAATTCGCCCCACTTCCGGCGCAGTCGAAACGGAAAACTTCTTGGTAAACAATGAGTTACGCAGTTTTTGACAGCGGTTACGCTTCAGCTCATCGAAGCCTGAAGGAGTTGGTAGAGCGGTGCTGTTTGGCTCTATTAACGGTTCGATCCACTCGGTCGAAAGCGGTGTAAAAGAGGTGTTGACAGCAGCGAGTAACGCTGTAGAATTCG
>JAPLSD010000338.1 GCA_026398835.1 Pseudomonas sp. | reverse complement strand
GTCTCGTGCCTGATAGTGCGGATCGGCAACGATGTCGGCCACCGAGTAGATACGTCCGGCGGGGACTTCGGCGTCCTGCAAGGTGGCCAACACCTGCTCGATCGGCAAACTGCTGGTCCAGTGGGTGATCGCCGCGTCGAGTAATCCACTCTTGGCGGCGCGGCCATCGTTGTGGGCGAATTCCGGTGCTTCGGCCAGGTCGACACGGCCGATGACTTCCATCAGACGCTTGTAGATCGGGTCGCTATTACCGGCGATCACCACGTACGCGCCATCGGCGGTCAGGTAGGTGTTGGACGGCGCAATACCCGGCAAGGCACCGCCGCTGCACTCGCGGACGTGACCAAGCATGTCGTATTCCGGCACCAGGCTTTCCATCAGGTTGAACACACTTTCGGCCAGGGATACGTCGACCACCTGCCCTTCGCCCTGCCCGGTCTTGACCCGCAGCAAGGACATCAAGGCGCCGATCACCGCATGCAGGGACGCCAACGAATCACCGAGACTGACACCAACCCGCGCCGGTGGCGAACCCGGTGTGCCGGTGGTGTAGCGAATGCCGCCCATGGCCTCACCGATCGCACCAAAACCAGGGCGGTCGCGATACGGGCCGGTCTGGCCGTAACCGGAAATGCGCACCAGCGTCAGGTTGGGATTGAGGGCATGCAGCACGTCCCAGCCCAGCCCGAGTTTTTCCAGGGCCCCGGGGCGCAGGTTTTCGATCAGTACGTCGGCACTGCAGGCCAGTTGCTTGACCAGTTCAATGCCTTCGGGGGATTTCAAATTCAGGGCCAGGGATTTTTTGTTCCGCGATTGCAGGTACCACCACAGGGACGTACCTTCGTGCAGCTTTCGCCACTTGCGAAGCGGATCGCCCTGGCCGATGGCTTCGATCTTGATCACCTCGGCACCGAACTCGGCCAGCACACGTGCGGCGAACGGCGCGGCAATCAGTGTGCCGATCTCGATTACCTTGATTCCGCTCAGCGGGGCAGTCATTACGGGGTACCTCTTATTCTTGGAATAGGTGCCAAGGCTAGAGGACCGATGCCACTGGAATCCAACCTTCAGTTGGCAACGAGCGTTCGCGAAACGCGAAGGGCCTGCAAGATCGTTCCTCACGCGGAGCGTGGGAACGATCAACGATCAACTCAGCCTTGCTGCCCGCGCAACGCCTCAAACAACATCTGGCTCACCGGCGACAGCGCCGCCTCATCGCGCACCACCAGAATCAGCGTGCGTTCCGACCAGTCGTCGCTGAGCGGCACCGCGTGTAAACCCAGCGCCCGGCCAAACAACTCATAGGCCCGTTGCGGCAGAATGCCGATGCCCATGTTGGCCTGGACCATGCGGCACATGGCGTCAAACCCCGGCACATGAATCCGCAGGCGCAGCACCTTGCCCGCCTTGCGCGCGACGGCATGGGTGCGCATGTTGATCGAACTGGCGGCGTGCAGACCGACGTAATCACTGTCCAGTGTGTCGGCAAACGCCAGTTCGTGCTCAACGGCCAACGGGTGATCAGGACGCATCAGCACCACCAGTTTGTCGCGCCGGTAAGGCACGCTGTGCAGCCCTTTGATATCGCTGTCACTGGAACAGATACCAAAGTCCGCCACGCCATCCAGTACCCCTTGAATCACCCCGTTGCTGGGGCGTTCTTCAAGGTCGGTTTTGACTTGAGGATGACGTTCGGAAAAATCCCGCAGGTCTTCAGGCAGGAACTGGATGATCGCCGAGAGATTGGCCAGCATCCGCACATACCCTCGCATGCCGTGGCTGTGTTCGCCGAGTTCGAGGCCCATTTTCTCGACGTTGAACAACATCTGTCGCGCATGGTGCAACAGGGTTTCGCCGGCAGGCGTCAGGGTCATGCCCTTGGCCTGGCGCACGAACAGACTGATACCCAGCGCCTCCTCCAGTTCCATCAATCGCTTGCTCGCCGCCGAGACCGCAATCGCCTCACGGGCCGCGGCGCGGGTCAGCGTGCCCTCCTCGTGGACGGACACGAACAATTGCAAAGTGATCAGATCCAGACGACGTATCAGGCTTTTCTGCAGCATCAAAGGCTCGGTGATATCAGCTCAGTCGGAGACCGCAGCATATCGCCCTTTTAGCCTGGCCAAGCAATCGGAATAATCGCCTGGAATCACCAGCAACGCACAAGTGGGTCCCTCCAAGGGACTGACAACGCTCAGAATATTCTGTGAACGGCTGGTGGTCAGGGCATTGGCGCCAGCGGCATTTCGGTCATGGCCCGAGTGCTGATACGCGACAGTTTCAGCGGCAATCTGTTGGCCAAGGCTCTGTCCTGGTTGTCGATTTCCTTTGTGATCGCGTTAGGCATCGGCCAGTACCTCGGCTCGCTATTGCAAGCAGCTTTCGGCTGGCAGGCGATCTTCCATGTGCTGGGCGGCGCGAGTCTGCTGATGGCGTGGGTTGTGTCGCGAATTGCCTTTCCTGCGCTACCTGAGCGAGCACATCAGCACTCAAGCTGGCGAAGCTACTCGCGCATTCTCAGCCATCGGGCTTTTGGCCTTGGGCGCGATGTTCTGCTCGTTGTGCATTGCGCAGCCGCAGCCCAACGAAAAAAGCGGCGGGGATCGACCGATCAGTCCAGGCGTATCTTGATCGGGCTCAAGTCCCGGTCGTGATAAAGTCTGCGCCCTGCACACCTTCAGCCTTGAGACGACGAACCGCGATGATGGATTTCCAGGAATTTGATGCCGAACTTGAAGACTGGAACGCGTTGCGCGCAACCACCTCGTTCACCGG
>JAPLSD010000103.1 GCA_026398835.1 Pseudomonas sp. | reverse complement strand
TGGAAGTGCGCTTCGACTTCGAGATTTATGGGGGTGGAATGAGCATGATGAACGACCTTCAGGAACGCCTCTGTTACCTGACGGTGCGCTATGACCACTTCGAGGCAGGTCAGCGTTATCAACTGGAAGCTCGCTCGCTGGCCTTCCAGGCCAGTGCCCGACTGTACAACGCCAAACGCGAACTCGTGGCAGAAGACCAGATGGTGAACTGTGTGCGTTAAGGGCCGCTATTTGTCGTTCTTTTGGTAGATGATTTTCTTGGTGCCGCCGTCGCAGGTACCGACCACCATATTCTGGTCATGCACCTCGTCATTGCTGACGATCTCCAATGTGTAGGAGGTCACTTTGTTGGCCTGGATCTTCGCTTCGATCTCGGCCTTGAGTTCTTCACAGGATTTCGTCGCCGCCAAGGCTGATGTGGCCAGCGCGCAACAGATAATCGCTAAAGCAAAACGTTTCATGGTTAAAGCTCCCTTGATGCGGCGCGCACTGTCATACGCAGAAACCGCATTCACCCATTCGACCACAGTTTCGCAAAGCGAGTTCTGATTTGGCTCACATCCGGGGCACCCAAAAAAATCGCAGCCTGCGACAGCTCCGATTGGTAACGCGGTCAATGGGAGCTGCCGCAGGCTGCGATCTTTTGCGGCGCACTAGATTTCTGAATCAGCTCACCAACGTCCCATCAAGCGTGATCTTGGCATTCAACACCTTCGACACCGGGCAACCTTCTTTGGCTTTTTTGCTCAGCTCGTCGAATTGCTGCTGAGTGGCGCCGGGGATTTTCGCCTTGAGCGTCAGATGCACGGCGGTGATTGCAAAGCCACCGTCCACCTGGTCCAGTGTCACCTCGGCATTGGTATCGATGCTGGTGGCTTTGAGGTTGGCCTCGCCGAGAATCATCGAAAAGGCCATGGAGAAACACCCCGCGTGAGCTGCACCGATCAGCTCTTCCGGGTTGGTGCCCGGGCCACCCTCGAAGCGTGCCTTGAAGCCATAAGGTGCATTTTTCAGGACCCCGGTTTCGGTCGAGATAGAACCAAGACCCGTTTTCAGATCACCGATCCAATGAGCCGATGCTTTCTTTTTGATACTCATCTCTGTCTCCTCAAGATCAAGCGCGAGGGATCGCGCCTTCGTGGTTTTCCGTTACTAGGGTTCTGAGAATAGAAGGCGTGGCAAAGTTCACCTTGTCGGATCGAACCGCTTATCTGGTAAGCAAATTCACCTCAGCTATTGAAACTCGGGTATATGCCCACATTGCATAGGACAGGCTTATAGAAATCGGCAGGTTTTGGCTCGTGACAAAAGCCTGCGCACCCATTGGAGAAGCAGGTTTATGAAACGACTGTCTGATATCAAGTTCTCGACCCTCGACCTGGTGCCCGTGCGTGAAAACGGCAGCCCGGCGCAATCGCTGCGCAACTCGCTGGACCTGGCGCAACACGTCGAGAAGTTTGGCTACCACCGCTTCTGGGTCGCCGAACACCACAACATGGACGGCATCGCCAGCTCGGCGACGTCTGTTTTGCTCGGCTACCTGGCTGGCGGCACCTCGACGATCCGCGTCGGTTCCGGCGGCGTAATGCTGCCCAACCATGCGCCGCTGGTGATCGCCGAGCAGTTCGGCACCCTGGAAAGTCTGTATCCGGGCCGGATCGACCTCGGTTTGGGCCGCGCGCCCGGTTCAGATCAGATGACCGCTCGCGCCCTGCGCCGTGAACGCTCCGGCAGCGCCGACGACTTCCCCGAAGATGTGGCCGAACTGATGAGATACCTCGGCCCGCGCACACCTGATCAAAAAGTGATCGCCGTTCCGGGCACCGGCACCAACGTGCCGGTCTGGCTGCTGGGTTCCAGCCTGTTCAGTGCGCAACTGGCCGGAGAGCGCGGTTTGCCCTACGCCTTCGCCTCACACTTCGCTCCGCGCTATATGCACGAAGCGATTCGCGTCTACCGCAACCACTTCAAACCTTCGGCGACGCTCGACAAGCCGTACGTGATGCTCGGTGTACCGTTGGTGGCTGCGGACACCGACGAACAGGCCGATTACCTGGCGACCTCGGTCTATCAACGGATTCTCGCCCTGATGCGCGGCCACAGTCTGGTGCAACGTGCACCGGTGAAAACCATGGACGGCCTGTGGTTGCCCCATGAGAAAGAAGCGGTGGCAAGCTTCCTCGGTCTGGCAATGGTAGGCAGCCCGGAAAAAATCCGCGCCAAGCTGCAAGTGCTGATCGAACAGACGGACGCCGATGAACTGATATTTACCTGCGACCTGTACGAACATGCCGATCGAGTGCATTCCTACGAATTGCTGGCGCAAGTGATGAAGGGTTAACGCCGGTTACACAAACAGAAAAGCCGACGCAACCGCGTCGGCTTTTCTGTTCAGGCAGGATTAACCTTTCTTGTAGACGATGACCTTAGCGCCCTTATCACAGGTGCCGACTACTTTCCCGCCAGCTGCAGCGCCTTTATCGACGATTTCCAACGCGTAACCCGAAATGCTCTTGGCATCGAGTTTCGCTGCGATCTCTGCTTTCAGTTCTTCGCACGGCTTTCCGGCAGCAAGGGCTGTTCCTGCAATGCTCAACAAACCTACAGCCAACATGAATTTTTTCATCGGTCACATTCCCCTGGTCGAATCAAAAAAGGGGCATCGACGTTCTACGCTGACGCACCCAAGACTGTGGCGCTTTGCCATTCCTATGGCAATCAGCCAGCGCACAAGTTCAGAAGCCTAGCTCAATCTCAGCTAGTGGCAATCCGAAATCCGACTTTGAGGGTGACCTGGAAGTGCGCCACCTTGCCGTCCTTGATATGCCCGCGGGTTTCGGTCACCTCGAACCATTCCAGGAACTTGAGGCTTTTACTGGCCTCGGCCAGAGCGTTGTTGATGGCGTCTTCGATACTGGTGGGGGAAGAGCCAACCAGTTCGACTTTCTTATACGTGCGATGGTCAGTCATGGCGTTCTCCTTAGGGTGTGAAATACAGCCTAGCAGTGATTTTTCTTATTACTTGCGCCGACTATTTCTTCGGGAAAATTCAGATTCACTGCACTTTCCCACCCCCCTGGAGTCCCAACCAACACACGCACTCATCATCAATGCAGGAGAGTCACCATGGCCACCACCTCGTTACGTCAAGCCTCATTGCAAAGCATGGAAGCCGAGATCGAGAGTCTGCTCAAGTCGCTGGAAAACCTTAAGAACGACGCCTCGGACGAGTCGCGCATCACCCTCAAAGCACTGAAGAGCAACGCTGAAAACGCGCTGAAACACTCCCGCCATCTACTCAGCGATGCGTATGACGAGGTCAAAGTCAAAACCCGTGAAACCGGAATTGCCACGCGCGATTACGCTCAAGATCACCCATGGACCACTGCTGGTGTCGCGGTTGGAGCTCTCGGTTTGCTGGCCGCCTACCTGCTGTGCAGACGCGGGGATTAAGTCGTTTGGCGCAGCTCGTTTTTGAGCCACTGCGCCAACTGTCGAGCGCGCCCGTCCGCGGCACGCTTGGGTAGCCACAACGCCAGTTGCGCCGGGGTTTCACAAAAGCCCCACGGCGCAACCAGGCGACCGGCTCGCAAGTCCTCGGCCACCAACGGCTCTGGGGCAATCGCCACCCCAAGGCCGGCCACCGCCGCTTCCAGCAAATAATACAAATGCTCAAAACCCTGACCGTACTTCAAGGCCCCGGCCTCGATGCCGTTTTGCCGCGCCCAACTGGGCCAGGCTTGGGGCCGCGAAGTGGTGTGCAATAACGCCTCACTCAGCAACGCCTCGGCCGGGGCCTCGCGTAACCGTTCAAAACCGGTAAAGCGCGGGCTCAGGACCGGGCCGATGCGTTCGCTCGCAAGCTCATACACCTGCATGTCCGCCGGCCACGGTGGCTCGGCGAACACCAGCAAAGCGTCCAGCCCCGGCCGTCGAGGGTCGAGATCGCCTTCGCCGGCCGACAGGTGTAAGCGCAGGTCTGGCAAATCAGCATTCAATCGCCCCAGACGCGGGATAAACCAGCGCGCCAGCAAACTGCCCGAGCAGCCGAGCACGAACGGCGCGTCAGCACTGCCTTGAGTCAGTTCGGCGCACACCGTGCGCAGGCGCTCAAAGGCGTCGCTGCTGGCGTCACGTAATCGCACACCCGCATCTGTGAGTTTCAGGCCGCGCCCGTCCTTGATGAAAAGGCTGACACCAAGATGCTCTTCGAGCACCTTCAACTGGCGGCTCACAGCACCGTGGGTGACGTGCAGTTGTTCGGCAGCCTGGCTAACGCTGTTCAGCCGGGCAGTGGCTTCAAAGGCACGCAATGCGTTTAGCGGGGGAAGGTCGTGGCTCATTGGATCTGTGAGTTTTCCTGACAGGTTACGGCGATCTTATCGGTTTTCAGCCCGGATCGTCAGGGGTAGAGTGAACGCCATTGTCCTTCCACGAATTCAGCTGGAGCGCCCCATGACCCAGACTACGACCCCATCCAATCTGCGCAACGGCCCCGATGCCAACGGCCTGTTTGGCGCGTTCGGCGGCCGCTACGTAGCCGAAACCCTGATGCCGTTGATCCTCGACCTGGCCCGCGAATACGAAGCGGCCAAGGAAGATCCGGCCTTCCTCAAGGAATTGGCCTACTTCCAACGCGACTACGTCGGTCGTCCAAGCCCACTGTATTTCGCCGAGCGCCTGACCGAATTCTGCGGCGGTGCCAAGATCTACCTCAAGCGCGAAGAGCTGAACCACACCGGCGCGCACAAGATCAACAACTGCATCGGCCAGATCCTGCTGGCCCGGCGCATGGGTAAAAAACGCATCATCGCCGAAACCGGCGCCGGCATGCACGGCGTGGCGACTGCCACCGTGGCCGCGCGTTTCGGCCTCGATTGCGTGATCTACATGGGCACCACCGACATCGAGCGCCAGCAAGCCAACGTGTTCCGCATGAAGCTGCTGGGCGCCGAAGTGATTCCAGTAGTCGCCGGCACCGGCACCCTGAAAGACGCGATGAACGAAGCCCTGCGCGACTGGGTGACCAACGTCGACAGCACCTTCTACCTGATCGGCACCGTGGCCGGCCCGCATCCGTATCCAGCCATGGTTCGCGACTTCCAGGCCGTCATCGGCAAAGAAACCCGCGAGCAGCTCCAGGCCCAGGAAGGCCGTCTGCCCGACAGCCTGGTGGCGTGCATCGGTGGCGGGTCCAACGCCATGGGCCTGTTCCACCCGTTCCTCGATGACACCAGCGTGCAAATCATCGGCGTTGAGGCCGCCGGTTACGGCATCGAAACCGGCAAACACGCCGCCAGCCTGAACGGTGGCCTGCCGGGCGTGCTGCACGGCAACCGGACCTTTCTGCTGCAGGACGACGACGGCCAGATCATCGACGCCCACTCGATTTCCGCCGGCCTCGACTACCCTGGCATCGGCCCTGAACACGCCTGGTTGCACGACATCGGCCGCGTCGAATACACCTCGGTCACCGATCACGAAGCGCTCG
>JAPLSD010000205.1 GCA_026398835.1 Pseudomonas sp. | reverse complement strand
GGTGTGTCTGTTACCACCGCCAGCTATGTCATCAACGGCAAGGCCGAACAACAACGGATCAGCCGCAGCACCGTCGAGCGTGTGCAGGCGGTGGTCGAACAGCATGGCTTCACGCCTAACCCACAAGCGGCCGGGCTACGCAGCCGGCACACCCGCACATTGGGTTTCATCCTGCCGGACCTGGAAAACCCCAGTTACGCACGGATCGCCAAACTACTTGAACAAGGCGCTCGCGCTCGCGGCTATCAATTGTTGATCGCCAGCTCCGACGATGCGCCGGACAGCGAGCGGCAATTGCTGCAACTCTTCCGCGCCCGGCGTTGCGATGCGTTGTTCGTCGCCAGCTGTCTACCGCCCGATGATGACAGCTATCGTCAGCTACAGGCCAAGGGCTTGCCGATCATCGCCATCGACCGGGTTATGGAGCCTGAGCATTTCTGCTCGGTGATCAGCGATGATCGAGAAGCCAGCCTGCAACTCACCCGCAGCCTGCTGCAGCCCGTACCTCGGCAGATTGCGCTGATCGGTGCACGGCCCGAGCTGAGCATCAGCCAGGAGCGTGCTGCCGGCTTCAAACAGGCCTTGTCCGGGTTTGAAGGCCAGATCCTGATCGAACATGGCGAAGCCTTCAGCCGCGACTGCGGACGGCAATTGATGGAAGAGTTACTCCAACGTCTCGGCCACTTGCCGGATGCGCTGGTGACCACATCCTACGTGCTGCTTCAGGGCGTGTTCGATGCCCTGCATGACTTCCCGCTCAAATCCCGACCGCTGCGCCTCGGTACGTTCGGTGACACACAGTTGCTGGACTTCCTGCCGCTGCCGGTGAACGCCATGGCCCAGCAGCATCAACTGATCGCCGACAAAGCCCTGCAGCTAGCCCTGGCGGCCATTGAAGAACAGCATTACCAACCGGGTGTACAGGCCATCGCGCGGACCTTCAAGCAGCGCATTCACGAGGCGTGAACGTGGAGCTGATCGACAGCCACACCCATCTGGACTTTCCGGATTTCGACGACGATCGCGAGGCGCTGTTGGCTGACAGCCGCGCCCTCGGGGTACGGCGAATGGTGGTGTTGGGGGTTTATCAGCGTAACTGGCAGCGGGTATGGGATCTGGTGCAAAGCGACCCGGACCTGCATGCCGCGTTCGGCCTGCATCCAGTCTATCTCGATGAGCATCGCCCGGCGGACTTGACTGAACTGGGTGACTGGCTGACGCGTCTGGCCGGTCATCCGCAGCTGTGTGCGGTAGGCGAGTTCGGGCTGGACTATTTTCTCGAACAGCTCGACCGCGAGCGCCAACAAACGCTGTTTGAAGCACAATTGAAACTGGCGGCGGACTTTCAGTTACCGGCGCTGCTGCATGTCCGTCGCAGCCATGCAGCCGTGATCGCCACATTGAAGCACTTTCGGCTCAAACGCAGCGGCATCATCCACGCCTTCGCCGGCAGTCAGGAAGAGGCCCGCGAATACATCAAACTCGGTTTCAAACTTGGGCTGGGCGGCGCAGCGACCTGGCCTCAGGCGCTGCGCATGCACAAAGTGCTCAAAGAGTTACCGCTGGATGCCGTGGTGCTGGAAACCGACTCGCCGGATATGGCGCCCGCCATGTATCCCGGTCAGCGCAACAGCCCGCAACATCTGCCGGCGATTTGTGCTGCACTGGCCGACATCATGGCGATTAGCCCCCAGCAACTGGCCACTGCCAGCACCGCCAACGCCTGTGAGTTGTTCAACTGGTAATCAGTCGGCATGAACTTTGGCGATCTGCGGGATCATGCTCGCTCGCAGCATGGCTTAGATACCGCCGACTGAATGTTGGTTTCCCTGCCTCAAACCCGGAACGCGCTGATCAACTGCTTTAACTGCACCACCTGCGCCGACAACTGACGACTGGCATTTTCGGTCTGATGCGCGCCTTCGGCAGTACGCTCACCCGCGCGATTGATCTCGACGATATTCTGATCGATATCGTGGGCCACCGCGGTTTGCTGCTCGACCGCCGCAGCGATTTGCTGGTTCTGATCGACGATCATCCCCACAGCGCCGAGGATGTTTTCCAGCGCCTGCTGAACCTTTTCTGATTGGCTGACCGTACCACTGGCCATCTGGTGGCTGACGCCCATGGCTTTCACCGCCGCGCCAACACCGCTGTGCAGCTTGGCAATCATCTGCTCGATTTCTTCAGTCGATTGCTGAGTTCGCTTGGCCAAGGTGCGAACCTCATCGGCCACCACCGCAAAACCGCGCCCCTGCTCACCGGCACGCGCAGCCTCGATGGCTGCGTTGAGCGCCAACAGGTTGGTCTGCTCGGCAATGCTTTTGATCACTTCGAGAACGCGGCTGATGGACTGGCTATCACTGGCCAATTGATTGATCACCAACACTGACTGATCAATCTCGCCGGCCAACTGGGCAATACTGCCCTGTTGCGACGCCACCAGACCACGGCCGCTGACCGTTTCGTCGTTAACGCTGTGAGCGCTACTGACCGCCGCTGCCGCGCTACGGGCGACTTCCTGGGCAGTCGCCGACATCTGATTCATCGCGGTGGCAACCTGTTCAATCTGGCTGCGCTGACCGGCTACCGCCTGATTGCTCCGAGCCGATACCGATTCCACCTGACCGGCCTGACGCTCGACTTCACTGACGGTCTTGCCCACCAACTCGATCAGGTCATGGATTTTCGCCACCGTACCGTTGAACACATTGCCCAATTCACCCAACTCATCGCGACTGTGGGCGGTGAAGGTGACGGTCATGTCCCCCGCCGCGACCTTGTCCATCACCGCCCCCAGACGTTTAAGGGTGGTGCGGGTCGAGGCGTAGAAACCGCCGTAGAGGTAAACGATCAATAAGAACACAGCGGCCAGTGCCACCACCAACAACACCATGTGCGTGCGGTTCTGCTCCAGACGTTGCTGCAATTGCACGCCCAGGAACTTCAAGGTGGCCTCATTCAGTTGGTAGGTCTGCGCCATCAGCCCACTGACCTGGTCGTAAAAGGTTTGCCAGGGCGCATCCAGGGTATCGGCCATCACCACCTGTTCTTCGAACAGTTCGCTGGCCTGTTTGAGCGTGCTTCTGCTGGCGCTGGCCAATGGATCCAGAGCGTCGTGGGCCGCTTTACTCGAACCCAATGCATCCTGCAACTTCAAGCCGTACTCGGCCTGGAGCTTTTCAATCTGCTGTAACAGCTCATCGAAGCGAGTGCTCGATGCTGAATTGAGGAAACCAAGCCCCAACGAATAGCTGCCTATGGCCCGACCTTCGCCCAGGATTTGCGTAACGTGCGGGGTGACACTGGTGATCAGCTCACTCAACTGGCGCATGTCACTTTGATTGTCGCGACTCAAGCCGGACTGGCTGGCGACGATCTGGCTGAAAATTTGCGCACTGCCGAGTAACTTGCCGATCAACGCACTTTTGCTTTGCACAGAACTTTCGGCTTGCTGAGCCTTGAAAGCCGCAATCATTTCATCGCGCTTGCCATCGAAAACGCTGACCTGCTCAGGGTCGATAGTCACAGCCGCCAGCGCTCGCATGCGTTCCAGGACGCTCTGTTCGAGGGCGCTGATCCTCGGCTCGACATCCCCCGCTTTGCCGGATTGGCCAAGGCTGACGTTAATCTGCACCAGGTTATTCAGGGCTTCCAGATCACGCCGAAGCGTCAGACTGCTGCCCAGCAGGTCAAGGCTTTGCAATTCGACCTGAGTGCCCTGGAATTCGCGATAGGAGTCGCGGACCAGATAAAAGTTGGTCACCAGCATCGGCAGGAAAAACAGAACACTGATCAGGCTGAACTTCATGCCGAAGCTCAGGCGATTCATCAGTGCGACGGCGGGATAGAGCAAGCTCTTCACTGGAAGTCTCCCTTTTCTTTTATTTTTATTGGCAGGCACGCGAAGACAGCAGATAGCCACTATTCGGCGCTACGTCTGTATAGCTCAAATCGAAGGGAGGTTTTGTAACTTAAAGTTAACCGCGTAATTAGCGGTCTTTAGAGGACGGCGAGGTTCCTGTGGCGAGGGGCCGGGCGGCGTTCCGTTTGTTCCCTCACCACAATGTTTCTCACCACAGGTTTTGTACTCGACTCAGGGCAGCACCGTCCACAGCGCAAACCCGGCATACCAAAGCACCGCAGCCCGGAGCAGCAGCTCCCATATCCGGTCCAGACTGGTAATGCCATCAGCGCCGACCATCGGTGCAGGGATCTCGCCGGCCACCAGGCCGACTTTTTCCACCAACTGCGCAGCACTGATGTTCCAGTTGAGCAACTCATGCAACATCACCCGGCTGACCGCTACGAAGTTGCCGACCAACGCAAAGCTTGCAGCCAACAACCGCACGGGCAACCAATCAAAGGCATGACGCAGTTGCGCGGCGCGCTCGACCAGCGCCGGGTTTTTGCTGTGTTCAGCCGCCAACGCCAGCAAGCGATAGCTCAACGCAGCGACCGGACCAAGCAGGAAGTACCAGAAAATCACCGCAAAAAAGCTCTGATAGGCCTCCCACAGCAAGTGTCCTTGAACCCGTTCGAGCAACTGCTCACCACTGTCGGCGCAGATATCCAGGTCACGCTTGGCAACGTGAGCGGCGGCCTGCAGGTCTTCACGGCGCCAGGCATCGCGAAACGGCCCCAGACCGGCCAACAAGTCACCGCGTCCCAGGCTGTAAATCACCACCAGCAGATGAACAGGCAACGCCAACAAACCGTAGGCCACCGGTTCCAGCACCACCAGCAGCAACCCCAGTACTGCGACGGGCAGCAGAACCAGCAGCGTCAGCACCAGCCAGGGCCGGTTCGAAAATCGTGGACTGGCCTCAAGTTTTGCCAACTCGCGCAACCATCCGCTGTCGCGTTGGACCCGGTGACGCAAGGCCGAGAACTTCTCGATCCAGACCGCCAGCAGTAACACCAGAAAACTCATTGTCCTTCCCCTTTTTCCAAGGCCCCGCGAAAGCGTGCCCAGTCGAACGCCGGACCCGGATCGGTCTTGCGTCCGGGTGCAATATCGCTATGACCGCAGATACGTTGCACAGTGATCGCCGTAAAGGCCTCCTGCAATTGCCGGGTCAAGGCAATCAACGCCTGATACTGAGCATCAGTAAACGGCAGATCGTCAGTGCCTTCCAACTCGATGCCCAAGGAAAAATCATTACAGCCTTCCCGCCCATCAAAGCGTGAGACTCCCGCGTGCCAGGCACGCTCAAGGCAGGAGACAAACTGAGTGATCGCGCCGTCACGCTCGATCAAAAAATGAGCAGACACACGCAGGTCGGCTATCCCTGCAAAATAGGGATGCTCCGTGACGTCCAAACGATTCTGAAAAAACTCCTGCACTTTGCCCGTCGCGAACTGCGCTGGCGGCAGGCTGATGTTGTGGATTACCAGCAGGGAAATTTCGCCCGTGGGGCGCGCATTGAAGTTGGGCGACGGGCAATGACGAACACCTTCACACCAACCGCTAGCCGGGTCCAACTGCATACAGGTTCCTTCAACAACGACTGTGATGACCCAGTATGCCGTGATCCGCACTCAGGTTGCGATCACTTGCCACGATTGAGTTGACGTAAGTTACCAAGCACCGACTCCAGCGCCCGGTCGAACAACAAGGTGTCATCGAGTTTACGAACAGTCCCCCAGCGGAACTCCAGAGCCAGCGCGGTGCGGGTTCGCTCCAGTACTTTCATGCCGGTGCGATTGACGAACATGTACTTGCTGGATGGTTGGGTGATCGCTGGCGTAACAGGTCCTGGGTGGAAATAGGCTGAGTCAGAGCACTACTTTCAAAGGTGGGTGCAACGCTGCCCCTGACGTGGGCGTGCCAGGGTCGGCGTGCATGGCACTGCCGGTCACGGCTGCCTGGTCGCAAGCCCGAAGCGACCAAATGCATGTTTCAGAGCAACGCGAAGGTGTTTGCCGCCTTGGGTTAGCTCGCAGCATGGCCCTATAATCGGGCCACTTTGTTTGTGGAGCCCGTTATGCCGAATTTACGCCTCGCCGACCTGACCGCCGAAATCGAAGCCAACGTGCGCCGTGCGTT
>JAPLSD010000369.1 GCA_026398835.1 Pseudomonas sp. | reverse complement strand
GGGGGCTGAACTGGTGACGCGTTACTTGAGCTGGACGAAGGCTGGCGTGCTTTAACGGGTTAAGCCCTGCACGGCAAGTAATGTCGCAGGCATCTATTTCGAAACTTTTCACTGACGACACTAACTTGCGCCATTGCCTACACATCCCCCAGAATCGCCCCGCTTGTGCACCTTGCCCCACGCTACTAAGGTTCTCCAGTCGCTGCCCATCAGCGATCGGGTTTAGTCGCCCGTGGTTTTCCAAGGTGCATAGTTCTCCAATCAGTCAGGTATTTCCTATCCCTGCACTTGATGGTGGCTGTGCGCAGGGCGCCCTCGGGCGCGCCGGTTCCTTGGATCCCCGGTCGACTAACCTGCGTACAGCTGCCACCCCTTCGTTTAGTCGCGAATCGGTGGCAGCTCCAACATTAAGGATCCGAGAAAATGTTTAAAGTAACCCCCAATCCCCCCGAAACCCCAAACGTTTCGCCCGACGAATCTCTCGATTCGAAAAAGCTTCACGAGGCCGCACACCGAGCCCTCGATCACTACCTGCCCCCGCCGCCATTGGACAAGCCGTGCGCAAGTAACGACCGTCCGCCGCCGATCTTCACCATCGCCCCGGACATCAACCCCGAAGCCTTGCTGGCCCACACCTACGAAACCTTCTGCTCGGCCAGCACCCTGACCCTGGATTTGTCTGATGATCTGGAGGGCAAACACCGCAACCTTGCCCTGGCGATCTATAGCCTGATGGAGTTGGGGTTGTTGTTGGTCGAAAAAATGATGGATCGCGAGCATTCGGTGAGGGTGTAGGCAGGTAGAGCAAGCGCAGAACCTGTGGCGAGGGGGGCAAGCTCCCTCGCCACAATTGATCGCCAGGACCCTGATCTCACGCCGAAGCCGACAACGAATGAAAACTGAAATACTGCTTCAAGGCGCTGACCAGCTGCCCATATTCAACCGGTGCCTTAAGCACGACAAAGCCCGCATCGTAATGATGCGGAGTCGCGTCTTCATGGCACCACAGGCAACAGGCCGTGAAATCGATCACCTGCTGGCAACCGTCGCTGGCAGGAATCTTCAGGCGCAGTTCGAAGTCGGCGCCGATCATCATCGGTAACTGGCTGATCAGCATCAGCCCGTCTTCGGAAACGTTACCGAGAAAGCCAATGGGCTTGTCGGTGATGCTGTTGAACACCCTTAAAAAATACGGCAGTTGATGCCGCTCGATCCGGCGGTCGGTGAACATGCTGAGTATCGCTATAAAAGGCCATTAAGCATGGCCGCACTAGTGCTTCGGAACGGACCTGCCGAGCAGGCACGCTCTCCTCGGTCGCGGTGTGCCAGCGGCCTTGGCCCTGTCACTGTTTCTCTGCCACTCCCAAGTGTTACCGTGTTTTAGGTTGCACCTTCTAAAACTACGTATTCGAATACTAGCTCAATGCTGACCGTCAGCCCGATTAAATGGCCGCTGTCATTAGTAGGCGCTCGGACGTGCCTGCGCGGCGCTGCGGGTTGGGTAAAGGCCCAGTGAGTGCAAGGTTTCCAGGCGGGCACGGGCGCGGAATGCATATTCGCTGTACGGATACTGCGTAATGAGGAACTGGTAAGTCTGCGCCGCATCGATGAACAGCTTCTGACGCTCAAGACACTGCCCGCGCATCATCGACACTTCCGGCTGCACATAGCGCCGTGAGCGGCTCTCGCGGTCGACCTGGGACAGCTCGAGCATCACCTGCTCGCAATTGCCACGATCATAAGCGCGGTAGGCGTTATTCAAATGATGGTCCATTGACCAACGGGTGCAGCCAACAACACTGAGGGCAAGGGTCGCAATGAGCACGAATCGCATGGGGGATCTCCTGTCTTGAGCACTGTATCGACCCATTGGCGGAAATCTTCAGGCTGCCTGTGATGATAGGTTCAAGAAACAATCGAATAACAAAAAACAAACGAATAAGTAGTGCACACGAACAATGACTACAACTTCGGACCATAGTAGCCTCTCGTTGCGCTTGAACTCAGGAGTCTCTGCATGTCCGTACGTCGTACTAAAATCGTCGCTACCCTTGGCCCTGCCAGCAACTCGCCGGAAGTTCTCGAACAGCTGATTCTGGCTGGCCTGGACGTCGCCCGGCTGAACTTCTCCCACGGTACCCCCGACGAGCATAAAGCTCGCGCCAAGCTGGTGCGCTCCATCGCTGCCAAGCACGGCCGCTTCGTCGCGCTGCTGGGTGACCTGCAAGGCCCGAAAATCCGTATCGCCAAATTCGCCAACAAGCGCATTGAGCTGAAAGTCGGTGACACGTTCACCTTCTCCACCAGCCATCCGCTGACCGAAGGCACCCAGGAAGTCGTCGGTATCGACTACCCGGACCTGGTCAAGGATTGCGGCGTCGGCGACGAACTGCTGCTCGATGATGGCCGTGTAGTGATGCGCGTCGACACCGCAACCGATGATGCGTTGCATTGCACCGTGCTGATCGGTGGCCCGCTGTCGGACCACAAAGGCATCAACCGTCGCGGCGGTGGCCTGACCGCTCCAGCCCTGACCGAGAAAGACAAGGCTGACATCAAGCTCGCCGCAGAAATGGAAGTCGATTACCTCGCGGTGTCCTTCCCACGTGACGCTGCCGACATGGAATACGCTCGCCAACTGCGCGACGAAGCCGGCGGTACTGCGTGGCTGGTGGCGAAGATCGAACGCGCTGAAGCCGTGGCCGACGACGAAACCCTCGACGGTCTGATCAAGGCCAGCGATGCTGTCATGGTTGCCCGTGGCGACCTGGGCGTGGAAATCGGTGACGCCGAGCTGGTGGGCATTCAGAAAAAGATCATTCTGCACGCACGCCGCCACAACAAAGCGGTGATCGTCGCGACTCAGATGATGGAGTCGATGATCCAGAACCCGATGCCGACCCGCGCTGAAGTGTCCGACGTAGCCAACGCCGTGCTCGACTACACCGACGCGGTGATGCTCTCGGCCGAAAGTGCTGCCGGCGCGTATCCGCTCGAAGCGGTCCAGGCCATGGCACGGATTTGCATCGGCGCTGAAAAGCACCCGACCAGCAAAACCTCCAGCCACCGCATCGGCCAGGTCTTCGAAAGCTGCGACCAGAGCATCGCCCTGGCCGC
>JAPLSD010000816.1 GCA_026398835.1 Pseudomonas sp. | reverse complement strand
GCTTGAAGGGTTTCGGCCCGCTGCTGATGCAAGGCACCTGGATGACCGTCAAATTATCGATACTGTCGCTGTTGTTGAGCGTTCTGCTCGGCCTGCTCGGCGCCAGCGCCAAGCTTTCAAGCGTCAAGCTGTTGCGTGTTCCAGCGCAGCTTTACACCACGCTGATTCGCGGGGTGCCGGATCTGGTGCTGATGCTGCTGATTTTCTACAGCCTGCAAACCTGGCTGACCAGTCTCACCGTGGCGCTGGAGTGGGACTATATCGAGATCGATCCGTTCAGTGCCGGGATCATTACCCTGGGGTTCATCTACGGTGCCTATTTCACCGAGACCTTTCGCGGCGCGATTCTCGCCGTACCGCGCGGGCAGATGGAAGCCGCAACCGCCTACGGCTTGACTCGCAGCCAGCGCTTTCGCTTCGTGGTGTTCCCGCAAATGATGCGCTTCGCCCTGCCAGGCATCGGCAATAACTGGATGGTGATTCTCAAGGCTACCGCGCTGGTGTCGATCATCGGCCTCGCCGATCTGGTCAAGGCCGCTCAAGATGCCGGTAAAAGCACCTATCAACTGTTCTTCTTTCTGGTGATCGCAGCGCTGATTTACCTGCTGATTACCAGCGCGTCGAACGTCGTCCTGCGCTGGCTGGAACGGCATTACGCGTCGGGTTCTCGGGAGGCTGTGCGATGATTGAACTTCTGCAGGATTACTGGAAACCTTTCCTTTATAGCGACGGCTACCACATCACTGGCCTGGCCATGACCATGTGGCTGCTGAGCGCCTCGATCTTCATCGGTTTTCTGGTGTCGATCCCACTGTCCATCGCTCGGGTTTCACCCAAGCTTTACCTACGCTGGCCGGTGCAGTTCTACACCTACCTGTTCCGCGGTACACCGCTCTATATTCAGCTGCTGATCTGCTACACCGGGATCTACAGCATCGCCGCGGTGCGCGCGCAGCCGGTGCTCGATGCGTTCTTTCGCGATGCAATGAACTGCACCATCCTCGCTTTCGCCCTGAACACCTGTGCGTATACCACGGAGATTTTTGCCGGGGCGATCCGCAGCATGGC
>JAPLSD010000049.1 GCA_026398835.1 Pseudomonas sp. | reverse complement strand
CCGGAGATCGGCGATGCTGAGCTAGTGGCGTTCCGTCAGCACTACGCTGACCATTACATTGCGCTGGAGGCTGAGCCTTCACCGCTATTCGCCGGCGTGGTTGAGTCTCTCGAGGCTTTTCGTTCCGAGGGTTATCACTTGGCCGTGGCCACCGGCAAGGCCCGTCGTGGGCTGGATCGGGTGCTGAAGTCCCATGGCTGGGAAGATTATTTTGATATCACCCGTGCCGCGGATGAAACCGCCAGCAAACCGCATCCGTTGATGCTGGAACAGATTCTCGCTCATTGCGAAGTCCGGCCCGAGCAGGCGTTGATGGTGGGGGATTCTTCGTTCGATTTGTTGATGGCACGTAATGCCGGGATGGATTCAGTTGCTGTCAGCTATGGCGCTCAGTCGATGGACGCCTTGCGTGAGTTCGCGCCGCGTCTGGCTATTGATCATTTTTCTGAGTTGCACGCCTGGCTGAGCCGGCGGACCAATTAAGTTTTTGCTGGGGTAAATGGCATGACCGATGAGTGGAAAGCGCCGAGCAAAGCGAGTGCTGACGGCGGTGACGATAAAAGCTGGAAGCTTTTGGAGAAGACCCTTCTGGCAGGTGTGCAAGAGCAGCGGCGGTCGCGGCGTTGGGGGATTTTCTTCAAGCTGCTGACCTTTGTTTACCTGTTTGCAGCGTTGGTGTTGTTTACGCCGCTGATGGACATGGAAAAAAGCGCGACACGCGGTTCTGGCTACACGGCACTGATTGATGTGAGCGGCATGATTGCCGACAAAGAGCCTGCCAGTGCTGACAATATTGTTGGCGGCTTGCGGGCTGCTTTCGAAGATTCGAAGGTCAAAGGCGTGGTGCTGCGGATCAATAGTCCGGGTGGTACTCCAGTGCAGGCGGGTTATGTCTATGACGAGATTCGTCGTTTGCGCGGCCTGCATCCGGATATCAAGGTTTATGCGGTGATTTCGGATCTGGGGGCCTCTGGTGCCTATTACATCGCCAGCGCTGCGGATCAAATCTACGCCGACAAGGCCAGTCTGGTCGGCTCCATTGGCGTGACGGCTGCGGGCTATGGCTTTGTCGGCACCATGGAGAAGCTCGGTGTCGAGCGTCGGACCTATACCTCTGGCGAACACAAGTCGTTCCTCGATCCGTTCCAGCCACAAAAGCCGGAAGAAACCCAGTTCTGGCAGGGCGTGCTGGACACGACCCATCGTCAGTTCATTGCCAGCGTCAAACAGGGTCGTGGCGACCGGCTCAAGGACAAAGAGCATCCTGAACTGTTCTCTGGTCTGGTTTGGTCGGGTGAGCAAGCGCTGGAACTGGGATTGATCGATGGGCTGGGTAGTGCGAGTTCAGTGGCGCGGGATGTGATCGGCGAGAAAGAGCTGGTCGACTTCACGATTCAAGAGTCGACATTCGATCGCTTCTCGAAAAAGCTCGGGGCCGGTGTTGCCGAGCAACTGGCAATGTGGATGGGCTTTCACGGGCCGACATTGCGCTGATCATCGAGTGGCATAAAAAAACCGGCCTGCGTGGCCGGTTTTTTGCGGTCTGGTGGTGGAAGATCGTCGACGATCAGGGGATCTGCACACCTTCAGCCAGCAGCATGTCCACCAGGCGAATCAGCGGCAGGCCGACCAGGCTGGTGGCGTCCGGGCCTTCGGTGCTTTGAAACAGACTCACCCCCAAGCCTTCGGCTTTGAAGCTGCCAGCGCAGTCGTAGGGCTGTTCGGCGCGCAGGTAGCGTTCGATGCGCACCTGATCAAGCGAGCGCATGTGCACGGTGAAAGGGATGCAGTCGATCTGACAGTGGCCTGTCGAGCTGTTGAGCAGCGCCAGGCCGGTCAGGAAGGTCACGCTGGCACCGCTGGCGGCAAGCAGTTGCTCGCGGGCCTTTGAGCTTTCTCTTTGGCCAGGCGTTTGACCAGGTCGACGGCAAGCTCTTCAGGGTGGTGACTTTCGTCGATATCCGGTGAGCTGCAGGTAAATGCAAGCTGCAAGCGGGCCAGCAATTCACGACGATAGACTGAGCTTGAAGCAAGTAATAAAGGCAGCATGCGGTTCTCCTGAAGATGGCCGCGAATTCTAGCGAGGCTTCCAAGTGACGGACAGGACTGAATTTCCTTTGACATGGCCGGGGGCATCCCTATAATGCTGCGCCTATGTTGAATGACCCGATTCCACCTCACGTTGACCCGCGCAAATTGGCTGATCGTGGCACCACCCTTCAAGGTGAAATGCTGCTGGCCGATTTGGAGAGACTCTGCGACCCGCTTTCCGATACTGTCGGTACGGTGCAGGCTAAATTCGTTTTTGAGCGCGATGAGCGTAAATCTGTGGTTATCCACAGCTTTATCGACACCGAGGTCAAAATGGTTTGCCAGCGTTGTCTTGAGCTGGTCACCCTGCCGATCCACAGCGAATGCAGTTATGCTGTGGTGAAAGAGGGTGCGAATACCCAGTCGTTGCCGAAAGGTTATGACGTGCTGGAACTGGGCGAAGATCCTTTGGATCTGCAGTCACTGATCGAGGAGGAGCTTTTGCTCGCCTTGCCCATTGTGCCTGCTCATCATCCGGAAGAATGCCAGCAGCCGGCGGGTCTCGATGAGCCCGAACCGAGCGAGGACGAGGTAACGCGGTCCAACCCGTTCAGTGTATTGGCGCAGTTAAAGCGTGACCCAAACGTTTAGGAGTTAATCAATTATGGCTGTTCAGCAGAACAAAAAATCCCGCTCTGCCCGTGACATGCGTCGTTCGCACGACGCTCTCGAGGCTAGCACCCTGTCTGTAGAAAAAACCACCGGTGAAGTTCACCTGCGTCACCACGTATCGCCAGAAGGCGTATACCGTGGCCGTAAAGTGATCGACAAGGGCGCTGACGAGTAATCCTTGTCCGCTCAAGTCATCGCGATTGACGCAATGGGCGGGGACTTCGGTCCCCGCAGCATTGTTCAGGCCAGCCTTGCTTGTCTGTCTGCTACGCCCTCGTTGCACCTGACCCTCGTTGGTCAACCCTCCCTTTTAGAAGAATTGATAGCCAGCCAGTCGGCTGTGGATCGTGCGCGCCTGAATGTCGTGCCGGCCGCAGAAGTCATTGCCATGGATGAAAAACCATCGCAAGCCCTGCGCGGTAAGCTGGACTCTTCAATGCGTGTGGCGCTGGAATTGCTGCGTGATGGCAAGGTTCAGGCATGCGTCAGCGCTGGCAATACCGGCGCACTGATGGCGTTGTCTCGTTATGTGCTGAAAACCCTGCCGGGTATTGATCGGCCGGCGATGGTTGCGGCCATCCCTACCCAGCGCGGCTACTGCCAGTTGCTCGACCTGGGTGCGAACGTTGATTGCAGTGCCGAGCATCTTCTGCAATTTGCTGTCATGGGGTCGGTGGCGGCTGAGACGCTGGGTATTGTTCGGCCGCGGGTGGCGTTGCTGAATATAGGCACTGAAGACATCAAGGGTAATCAGCAGGTCAAGCTGGCAGCCACTTTGTTGCAAAATGCCCGTGGATTGAACTACATCGGCTTTGTCGAGGGTGATGGGTTGTACCGTGGTGAGGCAGACGTCGTGGTGTGCGATGGTTTCGTCGGCAATATCCTGCTCAAGTCCAGCGAAGGTCTGGCGACCATGATTGCGGCGAGGATCGAGGCGTTGTTCAAGCAAAGCCTGGCATCGCGAATGGTCGGGGCCTTGGCGCTGCCATTGATGCGCCGCTTGCAGGCTGATCTGGCGCCTGCGCGACACAACGGTGCGAGCTTTCTCGGATTGCAGGGTATCGTCGTGAAAAGCCATGGCTCGGCCGGGGTGCAGGGGTTCCAAAGTGCGATTCAGCGAGCCTTGATCGAGATCCAGGAAAACCTGCCGGAACGCTTGCATGGTCGTCTCGAGGATCTGTTGCTTTAGGCGTTTTCGTTCGAGAATGCTTAAATGTGACCGCTTAGTTCAATCAGTCATCCAACTGTCAGTTTTTTGTGTCCCTAATAGGGGGCGTCAATTCTCCGACGACAAGATCATTAGGGGTTTGTTACATGTCTGCATCCCTCGCATTCGTCTTTCCAGGGCAGGGCTCGCAGTCCCTCGGCATGTTGGCCGAGTTGGGCGCGCAATACCCGTTGATCCTTGAAACATTCAAAGAAGCTTCCGATGCTCTGGGTTATGACCTGTGGGCATTGACCCAGCAAGGGCCGGAAGAGCAGCTCAATCAAACCGATAAAACCCAGCCGGCCATTCTCACTGCGTCCGTCGCATTGTGGCGGCTGTGGTTGGCTGAAGGCGGTGCGCGCCCGGCTTATGTTGCAGGCCACAGTCTGGGCGAATACAGCGCCCTGGTGGCTGCGGGCAGTCTGAGCCTGGGTGATGCCGTTAAGCTGGTAGAGCGTCGCGGTCAGTTGATGCAAGAGGCTGTACCGGCTGGGCAAGGCGGCATGGCCGCGATTCTCGGTCTGGAAGATGCTGATGTGCTGGCGGCCTGCGCAGAAGCTGGGCAAGGTGAAGTGGTCAGTGCGGTCAACTTTAACTCGCCGGGTCAAGTAGTGATTGCGGGTGCCAAGGCTGCAGTCGAGCGCGCTATCGAAGGTTGCAAGGCGCGTGGCGCCAAGCGAGCGATGCCGTTGCCGGTCAGTGTGCCATCCCACTGCGAGTTGATGCGTCCTGCTGCTGAGCGTTTCGCCGAGTCGATCGCTGCGATCGACTGGCAGGCCCCGCAAATTCCGTTGGTGCAGAATGTCAGCGCCAGTGTTGCGATGGATCTTGAGACCCTCAAGCGTGATCTGCTCGAGCAGCTCTACAAGCCAGTGCGTTGGGTCGAGTCTGTCCAATGCCTGGCAGCCAATGGCGCCACCCAGTTGGTCGAATGCGGCCCTGGTAAAGTGCTGGCTGGTCTGAATAAACGCTGCGCCGAAGGCGTGTCGACCTCGAACCTCAATACCCCAGATGCTTTCGCTGCCGCTCGTGCAGCGCTGGCTTGAATTAGGAGAAGCTTGCATGAGTCTGCAAGGTAAAGTTGCACTGGTTACCGGTGCCAGTCGTGGTATTGGTCAAGCCATCGCTCTTGAGTTGGGTCGTCAGGGCGCCGTAGTCATCGGCACTGCAACTTCCGCTTCGGGCGCTGAGCGTATCGCTGCGACCCTGAAAGAAAACGGTATTCAAGGCACTGGCCTGGAACTCAATGTCACCAGCGACGAGTCCGTCGCTGCTGTACTGGCGAGCATTCAGGCGCAGTTCGGTGCGCCGGCGATTTTGGTCAATAATGCTGGCATCACCCGCGATAACCTGATGATGCGCATGAAAGACGACGAATGGCATGATGTCGTCGATACCAATTTGAACAGTCTGTTCCGCCTGTCCAAGGGTGTTCTGCGTGGCATGACCAAGGCTCGTTGGGGTCGAATTATCAGTATTGGTTCGGTTGTGGGTGCCATGGGCAACGCAGGCCAAGTAAACTACGCAGCCGCCAAGGCAGGTCTGGAAGGTTTCAGTCGCGCTCTGGCGCGTGAAGTCGGCTCGCGGTCGATTACGGTAAACTCGGTGGCTCCCGGGTTCATCGATACTGATATGACACGCGAATTGCCTGAGGCACAGCGTGAAGCCTTGCTGACGCAAATTCCGCTGGGCCGTCTGGGGCAAGCTCAAGAGATCGCGCAAGTGGTCGCTTTTCTGGCTTCGGACGGTGCGGCTTACGTTACTGGGGCTACAATCCCGGTGAACGGCGGGATGTACATGAGTTAAATGTGACGGATTGCTTCAAAAAAATGTCATACGAGCTGTCTAAAATCCGTTATAAAGCTGCAATCTATTTATAGGCAGATGGTCGATAGGGTTCGAGGAGTGAAGCTTTCAGTTGAAAAACTGAAAAGCCTTTCTATACACTTACCCACTGGCCAGCTGCCTGAATTTGTCCATTAGGAGTGAAAACAAGGTATGAGCACCATCGAAGAGCGCGTCAAGAAAATCGTTGCTGAGCAACTGGGCGTTAAAGAAGAAGAAGTGACCAACAGCGCTTCCTTCGTTGAAGACCTGGGTGCCGACTCCCTTGACACCGTTGAGCTGGTGATGGCTCTGGAAGAGGAATTCGAGACCGAAATCCCTGACGAAGAAGCTGAAAAGATCACTACCGTTCAAGCTGCTATCGACTACGTTACTAGCCACCAGGCTTAATAGTTTGTAGTCGTCGCTTGCTGTCATGGAAAAACCGCACTGCCATCATGGCGTGCGGTTTTTTCTTTAGGCCTGATACAAAGTGTCGTCATTAGAAAAAGGAGAGTGCTGTGTCGCGTAGACGCGTCGTAGTCACCGGTATGGGTATGTTGTCTCCATTGGGCACGGATGTACCGAGCAGCTGGCAGGGTATTCTGGCTGGCCGCAGTGGCATTGGTCTGATCGAACACACCGACCTTTCTGCTTATTCCACCCGTTTTGGCGGCTCGGTAAAGGGCTTCAATGTCGAGGAATATCTGTCGGTCAAAGAAGCTCGCAAACTTGACCTGTTCATTCAGTACGGTCTGGCTGCGGGGTTTCAGGCGGTCCGAAACTCGGGCCTGGAAGTCACCGACGCCAACCGTGAGCGCATCGGCGTGGCAATCGGTTCGGGTATTGGCGGTCTGACCAATATCGAAGAAACCAGCCGCACGCTGCATGAGCAAGGCCCACGGCGGATTTCGCCGTTCTTCGTGCCTGGCTCGATTATCAATATGATTTCCGGCTTCCTGTCCATCCATCTAGGTACCCAGGGGCCTAACTACGCCGTTTCGACTGCTTGTACCACGGGTACGCACTGCATCGGCATGGCGGCGCGCAACATTGCTTACGGCGAGGCCGATGTGATGATTGCCGGCGGTGCCGAGATGGCCGCTTGCGGCCTTGGTATGGGCGGCTTCGGTGCCTCCCGTGCGCTGTCGACGCGCAACGATGAACCGACCCGCGCGAGCCGTCCATGGGACAAGGGCCGTGACGGTTTTGTACTCTCCGATGGTGCCGGTGCCCTGGTGCTCGAAGAGCTGGAGCACGCTAAAGCTCGCGGTGCGACCATTTATGCCGAGTTGATCGGCTTTGGCATGAGCGGCGACGCCTATCACATGACGTCGCCACCCACCGATGGCGCGGGCGCAGCGCGCTGCATTACCAACGCTATGCGTGATGCCAAACTGAACGTCGATCAAGTGCAATACGTCAATGCCCACGGCACATCGACCTCGGCCGGTGACCTCGCCGAAGCCCAGGCGATCAAGACTGTCTTCGGTGAGCACGCCTACAAGATGGCGGTTAGTTCGACCAAGTCCATGACTGGGCATCTGCTGGGCGCGGCCGGTGCTGTCGAGGCGATCTTCAGTGTGCTGGCGATCAACGGCCAGGTTGCTCCACCGACCATCAACCTGGATGAGCCGGATGAAGGCTGCGACCTTGATTTCGTGCCGCATACCGCGCGTGACATGGATATCGATGTGGTGCTGTCCAACTCGTTCGGGTTTGGTGGTACCAACGGTTCTCTGGTGTTCCGTCGGTTCGCCGGTTGATGCAAAGCTGGGTCGACGGTCAGCCGGCTGACGCTCTGTCGCTAAAAGATCGCGGCCTGGCTTACGGCGATGGTCTGTTCG
>JAPLSD010000667.1 GCA_026398835.1 Pseudomonas sp. | reverse complement strand
GACCAAAAGCGGCACATCGAGCGTCGCCGCGCCGCTCATATGGACGCGAATTTCATTGCGAACCTGATCCACCAGGTCCTCGCGAACCTCGAGCACCAGTTCATCGTGCACCTGCAAGATAACTTTGGCGTCCAGACCTGAGGACGTCAGCCAGTTATCCACAGTGATCATGGCTTTCTTGATGATGTCCGCCGCCGTGCCCTGCATCGGCGCGTTGATCGCAGTGCGTTCGGCGCCTTTGCGCAGGGCCGGATTTTTTGCGTTGATATCGGGCAAGTACAAGCGACGGCCGAAGATGGTCTCGACAAACCCTTGCTCCGCGGCCTGGGCGCGGGTGCGCTCCATATACTCCAGCACGCCTGGGTAACGAGCAAAATAGCGGTCGATATAGGCTTGAGATTGCTTACGGTCGACGCCGATCTGCTTGGCCAGACCAAACGCGCTCATGCCGTAAATCAGGCCGAAGTTGATGGCCTTGGCGCTACGACGCTGATCAGTGGTGACCTCTGCCAGCTCAACGCCGAACACCTCGGCAGCGGTTGCTTTGTGCACGTCCAGATCGTTGCGGAAGGCGTGCAACAAGCCTTCGTCCTTGGCCAGGTGCGCCATGATCCGCAGTTCGATCTGCGAATAGTCGGCTGCCAGCAGTTTGTAACCTTGGGGCGCGACGAACGCCTGACGAATCCGGCGACCTTCGGCGGTACGGATCGGAATGTTCTGCAAGTTCGGATCGCTGGAAGACAAACGTCCGGTCGCCGCCACGGCTTGATGGTAGGACGTATGAATCCGCCCGGTGCGCGGGTTGATCTGCTCCGGCAAGCGGTCGGTGTAGGTGCTTTTCAACTTGCTCAGGGAACGGTACTGCATCAGCACCTTGGGCAGCGGAAAGTCCTGTTCGGCCAGTTCCGCCAGCACAGCTTCAGCCGTTGAGGCCTGGCCTTTGGCGGTTTTGCTGAGAATCGGCAAGCCGAGTTTCTCATACAGAATCACGCCCAGTTGCTTCGGCGAACCCAAGTTGAATTCTTCGCCGGCAATGGCAAAGGCTTCGCGCTCAAGGGCGACCAGTTTTTCGCCCAGTTCGACGCTCTGAATGCCCAGCAGATTAGCGTCGACCAACGCCCCCTGACGTTCGATCCGCGCCAGTACCGGTACCAGCGGCATCTCGATTTCGCTCAGCACTTTGCAAAGGCTCGGAATGGCGGTGAGCTTTTCCTGCAGGGCTTGATGCAAACGCAAGGTCACGTCCGCGTCTTCCGCTGCATAAGGCCCGGCCTGCTCCAGGGATATCTGATCGAAGGTCAGTTGCTTGGCGCCTTTGCCGGCGATGTCCTGGAAACTGGTGGTGGTGTAATTCAGGTACTTGAGCGCCAGGCTGTCCATGTCGTGACGGGTCGCCGTCGAATCCAGTACGTAGGATTCAAGCATGGTGTCGAAGGCAATACCTTGTACCGAAATGCCACACGCCTGATCCCCACCGATGGCGCAATTGGCCAGAATGTTCATATCGAACTTGGCGTGCTGGCCGACCTTGAGCTTGTTCGGGTCTTCCAGCAATGGTTTCAACGCCCGAAGGACAGTATCGCGGTCCAACTGCTCGGGCACGCCCATGTAGGAATGGGTAAGCGGGATGTAGGCTGCTTCGTTGGCTTGTACGGCGAAGGACAACCCCACCAGTTGCGCTTGCTGCGCGTCGACTCCGGTGGTTTCGGTGTCGAAAGCAATCAGCTTGGCGCTGTTGAGTTTCTTCAGCCAGAGGTCGAAATCCGCCTGGGTGAGGATCGTGGTGTACTTGAGCTCGGAATCAGCGGCGGCTTCTTCAGCCACCGGAGCGGCGACTTCCTGGCCGGTGCGTTTGGCATCGCGCTGGTTATCCTCGAACCAGCTCTTGAACTCCAGCAGGGTGTAGAGTTCGGCGAGCTTGTCGTGATCCGGCGGACCCATTTTCAGGTCGTCGAGCCCTATATCCAGCGGCACGTCGATCTTGATGGTTGCCAGTTGATAGGAGAGGAAAGCCATCTCCTTATGCTCTTCGAGCTTGGCTGGCAGGGTCTTCGCGCCGCGAATCGGTAGGGTCGGGACGATGTCGAGCTGAGCATACAAGTCGACCAGACCGCCATTAACGCCCACCAGCAAGCCGGAAGCAGTCTTTGGACCGATGCCCGGAACACCCGGAATGTTGTCGGAAGAGTCGCCCATCAGCGCCAGATAATCGATGATCTGTTCGGGAGCGACGCCAAACTTCTCTTTCACGCCAGCCACATCCAGCGCACTACCGGTCATGGTATTGACCAAGGTAATGTGCCCGTCGACCAGTTGCGCCATATCTTTGTCGCCCGTGGAGATCACCACCGGACGGTCGGCTGCCGCGCTGCTGCGGGCCAGCGTGCCGATCACATCGTCGGCCTCTACACCTTCTACGCACAGCAAAGGAAAGCCCAACGCGATCACGCTCGCATGCAACGGCTCGATCTGCACCCGCATATCGTCGGGCATGCTCGGGCGGTTGGCCTTGTATTCGGCGTACATGTCATCGCGAAATGTCCCGCCCTTGGCGTCGAAAACCACCGCGAACGGGCTGTCCGGGTACTGCTTGCGCAGACTCTTGAGCATGTTCAATACGCCCTTGACCGCGCCGGTCGGCAGGCCTTTGGACGTAGTCAGCGGTGGCAGTGCATGAAAAGCGCGGTACAGGTAAGAAGAACCGTCCACCAGGACGAGGGGGGCTTGGCTCATGAGCAGGATCAACCTTTTCGGCGGGTCCGGCGCTAGAATAGCGGGACCGTTGACGACAAAGGGACAAGGTTATCATGCGCACACTAAATCGCTTGCTGCTGGCCAGCTTGTTTGCAATCACTCCATTGGCTGTGATGGCGGCGGATGATGCGCCATCAGCGGAACCGCAAGTCACCATCCGCACGGAAGGCGACAAGACCATTCAGGAATACCGGCAAAACGGTTTTCTGTATGCCATCAAGATCACTCCGAAGGGCGGTAAACCGTACTTCCTGGTGCGCGCGGATGGGACCGATGCAAACTATATCCGCTCGGACCAACCGGATATGCTGATCCCGTCGTGGAAGATTTTTGAGTGGAAGTAGTTTCTTAACTTTAATCGGCGCCGGCTGAACAGCGGCGCCCGTACTGGCAGTTTTAACCATGTCTGTGTTCACCCCCCTGGCTCGGCCCGAGCTGGAAACCTTTCTCGCCCCTTACGGGCTCGGCCGCCTGCTTGACTTCCAGGGGATTGCCGCTGGTAGCGAAAACACCAATTTCTTTATCAGTCTGGAGCAGGGCGAGTTTGTTCTGACCCTGGTAGAACGCGGTCCGGTTCAGGAAATGCCGTTCTTCATCGAATTGCTCGACGTGCTGCATGACGCCGATCTGCCGGTACCTTACGCCCTGCGCACGACAGACGGCATCGCCTTGCGCGAACTCGCTGGCAAGCCCGCACTGCTGCAACCGCGACTGGCCGGCAAGCACATCAAAGAAGCCAATGCGCAGCATTGCGCTCAGGTTGGCGAATTGTTGGGCCATCTGCACCTGGCGACCCGGGCCAATATGATCAAGCGCAAGACGGATCGCGGCCTGGACTGGATGCTGGAAGAGGGCGAGCAAATGCTTTCTCACCTGGATGCCGAACAAAGCGATCTGCTGCAACGGGCCCTGGACGAGATCGCTCAACAGAAGGTAAAAATCCTTGCACTGCCACGGGCCAACATCCACGCCGATCTTTTCCGCGATAACGCAATGTTCGAAGGCACGCACCTGACCGGGCTGATCGACTTCTACAACGCCTGCTCAGGGCCGATGCTCTACGACGTAGCGATCGCGCTGAATGACTGGTGCTCGGATG